>CAYVTA010000025.1:0-21160 GCA_964454355.1 uncultured Eubacteriales bacterium
GGCTGTGATTGGGAAGGTCTACAGAACAGTATTCCCGAAAAGCTTGATACCGCAGCAATTCTTGAGCTACCTGATATTTTACAAGAGGATGGTTATAGCAATATTGCTTCAGGTGTTGAAGTTCCTTTGGATTATTCCAAGCCTTTGCCCGACGGCTACAAAATAGCAGAACTTCCCGAATGCACAATGCTTTATTTTCAGAGTGAACCTTATGACAATCCCGATGATTTTGGTATTTATATCGGTCAGGTTTACAAAGCATTGGAAAACTATAACTTTAAACGCTATGGTTATAAGCTTGCAAACGATATTGCTCCGACTTTCAATTTCGGAGCACAAACCGATGTCGGTGCAAGAATCGCCGTACCGGTAATAAGAATATAAAAAGCAAAGGATAGCTCCGATTAAAGAGCTATCCTTCGTTTAATATTATATCAAATTTTCTGTTTACAACCGTATATCCCAAATCAACAGATGTAAAGTTGCCGTGTGTTTTGGCGTATTCTTCATACTGGAGGTCATCAAAGGGCAAAGCATGGCTTGTAACGGCGGTTGCCTCGGCGGTGCAGGTTATCTTACACACGGAGAAAAGAGTAATGCAAAAACAATAAGCGATGCCGTTTCCGTATTAAAATAACGATTTTATATATATTTTATCCTGCCGTTGTTTGTAACAAAAATAATCTATGCATCATGGGGGCTGAAACTTTTTAAGAATTCAATTTTTCAAAAGGATGAATGCCGTCCCATCTGTAATGATGAATATAACTGCATTGTCCCTCGGGTGTTGATTTATTATGAGAAATGAGCCAGTTGCCGTCACCGAAAGAATAAAGTCCCGTTGAGCCGAAAGGGAAGTCCCATCCGCTGATACCGCTTTTATTATCGTAAATTCCGGCATCTTTCAGTTTCAGCATTTCTATATTTTCGTTTATCCCCTTAGCAAATTTCACTTCTGCCTGACATCGGGCATCAACTGCAAAAAGAGAAAAATTCGGAAATTCATTTTTCTTCCCCTTGTAAACTGCCATAAAAAACGATTTTGTAAAACGGTCATATTCAAGATTCTGAACTCCGTATACCGTGTTGCCCGTATATACAAAATATTTATGCAAAGGCTTTTCGGGGCCGCTTGTATGCATATTTTTCTGGTCAAGTTTTTCCGCATATGAATTCAGTTCATCAATATCATAACAAAGTATTATCTGATGGTCGTTGTCATTTCTGTCAACATCACCGTAAATACCGTATGCCACATACAGATACATTCCGTCGCTCTCATTTTTGCCGGGGAGAGGGCCGAATGTAACACCGTCTATCCCTGAGCAACCGTATTTATGCTCCACTTCTTTTCCGTTTTTGTCAAAGCCTTTGCTGTTATAATCATCCCGGACTTCTTTCAGATACACGGCAGACATTATATCGCTTTTTTCCGCATCAATATCCGGTCTGTCGATTTTTGAAACATCAAATCGGACAATATAAAAAGCATCACGAAAAGATGAATCGGCTCCGATTGAATTAAGAATCCCTTTGCCGATAACATCATTTTTGTATTCAAGGGAGCCATAGACGCAGCCGTCTTTTTCGTTGAAAGCGATACACCCCAGATGTCCGACAAGTCCCTCAACTGTTCCTATAATTTCACCGCTGAGTTTTGCCTTGACGAGTTTTGTTGTAAAAGAATAATATATGTATCCGTTTTTATTGTCAACAGCTATCCCCTGAATGTGGCAGTTGCCCCAACTTCCCGTAAAAATCGGTGTTTTCATAAGTTCCTCCCGTCAGTCTATGCCGAAAAAGTCATAATGCATCCACAGCACGGTGTATCTGTCTTTAAGGTCTTTTGCATAAAGCACGGCATTGTTTATTTTTTCTTCACCGTAAAAAGCATAAAAATTATTTATGTCAAGCCCGACTTTTTCAAGCAGATTCTTTATTTCCTCAGAAGACGGCATTTCGGCAAAAATATTTCGGATTTTCTCTTCTTTCCCGAGATAAATATCTGTTCTGTCTTTTTTATAATTGCCGACTTTTTTTTGAAGCGTCATGCATCCGTCAGCCGATTCTTTATAAATCGATTTCATTATTTCTGCATATTTTTCATCACTCACACAGAATTTTTTGTCGGGAAATTTGCTGCCCAGAATTTTTTCTCTTAATTTTGCAGTTTCAAAAGTGGAATATGCAACATCTGTGCCGTGAGACAGATAATCTGCGTTATCAATAATACCTGTTATTTCAAAGAAATGTGACAGATGGTGTTCACTGCCCGATGCAGGTCGTGATGAGCCTGCAAAGCTCATAAGAATACCGATTACAACCAGAGCCTCCATCAGTGCACCTATACATTCCTCATCCCTTTTCAGAATACCGTCTGCAAGATTGATGGTGCGGTTTATTTGCTCATAAGTAAGGTCGTAAATATATTTGCAGAAATATTCATCATTCACAACATGACTCAGCTTCCAGTCGTTAAGTGCTGAGAATTTGCCTATTATATCGCCGTAGCCTGATACAATCATATCCATAGGAGCATTTTTCAAAACTTCCGTATCTGCAACAATCGCAACAGGCAATCCTGCAGGATAAGTGACTTTCATTCCGTCTGTAATCATAGCGGCACCATCCGATGCGTAACCGTCCATGGACGGAGCGGTGGCAACAACCATATACGGCACACAATGGAAATGCGAAACATATTTGCAAAGGTCCTGAATAACACCCGAACCGATACCGATGATAAGGTCAATGCCGTCAATGGCAGACTCAACTTCTGCAATAGCTTTTTCGTCAGGGACAAGAACATCCTTTCCGCTGAAAATCACTTTTCTGATGTACTTATCAGCAAAAACAGAAACAGTTTCATTCCCCGCAGCAGCGAATGTATTTTCGTCCGCAACAATCAGCAGATTATTATATCCGTCGCATATACAGCCAAGTCTTGCTATCGCATTTTTTTCAATGTATACATATCTGATTGGGCAACTGTGCTTTTTTCCGCAGGCACAATCCACACCTTTAAGAAGATTATTTATATCCAAAAATATCATCCTCCCGTTTAGTTCATTATATCGCAGATAACAGAAAATGTAAATAAGAAAAACGGAGTGATATCACGTGATGAGTGCTTAAACTTTTTATATGTATGATTTTTAGTCTGTAATTTTTATAATAGTGTATTTGTTTTTAGGTTTTATCTCAATGCAATTAATGACGGAAAGATTGTGAAAAGCGAATAACAGCAAAAAAGCAGAAAGACGACAAAATCTTTCTGCTTTTAACATCTATACTATTAAATTATATCTGCTCATCACAAGGTCGATAATGATTTGTGATTTTACTTTCATGTTTATCTTATCAAGAACTTTACGGATTGTTTCTTCCGTAAGAACAGGGATAAATTCCCTATACTCAGGGTATTCATTCATCAATTCATTGAAAAGAGTGATAAGCAAATCTTTAGATTTAGGCTTTGACGGATAACCACGGGCGATAAGTGCCATATTGTTATCGTAGTTGGGGGCAAGTCCTGTTATTTTACCTGTTTTTATATCTCTCAGCAAACCGAAGTTGTTTGTATGTCTATCGGGATTAGCTGTGATTGTGTCCATAAAAACAAGCCTGATATAATCGGGAATTGCATCGTGGCAAATCTTTTTAAGAGCTTCAACAACATCAATATATTCTTCATTGTCACCCATGAAAGTCGATGCAGGCTCAAAGTTCACGGATGCACCGTTTGTAAAATCAAGTGATTTGATGCAACCGTCGCCACGCTCGTAAACAGCCATATTGAATCCGAGTGCAAGGCCAAGCTCATATACAAAGAGTTCAGAGAACATCTCGCTGTGAGTTGCCTTTTTATACATCCACCATTTGCCGTCACAGAGCTTCCAGCACTTTTCAAAACTACCCACATTTGTAAGCTCGGGTGTGCGGGATTTTTTGCTTGTAGCGGCACGGTTAAAACTATTGTAGTTACCTTTGAGAGCAAGGTTTGAGAAATAATCATCGGTAAACTTGATATCATCGTGAGTCAGTTCTGAGCCGATTGGTCTTATCCAATAATTGTCTGTAATTGTTGCAGCATTGACATGTGCAACAGTTGAAATATCATCTTTTTCGGCAAGTCTGAGAGCCTTTTTCAGCAGACGGGAGTTTGCACGATGACTGTCAATTGCACGAGTTTCAAGCCACATATCGGCATTACTGATTCTCTTGGGAAACAAGGGCAATAAATCTTTATTGATTACATCAAGATTGCCGTTCTGCCATACTGCAACAACGGTATCACCGCTTAATATTTCATAGTTATTCTTATCAATCATCTTTCCCGCCTCCCTTAAGTAGTATTTTTATATTATTCTACTACAAATACAGTAAAAAAGCAATGTTTTATTTTAGGCCGTTCTGCAAGGCTTGAAAAACAAAACTGAACACATGTAAAAAAAACAAATGGTTGAAATGCTCATAAGAGTTGAAATTTTATTTGTTTTGAATTATAATATAACTAATATAAAATTATTCCGGAGGTCACTATGAGAAATATTAAAATCATTAATGGCGATTGGCTTTTCTCAAAAGAAGCTAAAACAGCCCCTTCAGCACTTCCCACAGGTTGGAAATCTCTTGATTTGCCTTATACATGGAATGGGCATGACGGTCAGGATGGCGGAAACGATTATTACAGAGGCACTTGTTGGTTTGTTAAATCAATAAAGTCTGATGAGCTGCCCGAAGGTGAGGAAAAGTATCTTCAGTTTGACGGCGTTAATTCATCTTGTGAAGTTTTTTGGAACGGAAAAAGTGTTGCCAAACATGACGGCGGTTATTCAACTTTCCGAGTTAAAATAAGCGATATCAAAGCTGAAAATATCATCTCTGTAGCAGTTGACAATTCACCCAATGACAGAGTTTATCCTCAGAACGCAGACTTTACGTTCTATGGCGGTATTTATCGTGATGTAAGCGTTATTGGTGTTCCCGATAATCATTTTGACCTTGATTATTACGGTTCTCCTGCAATTATGGTTACACCTGAAATAAAGGGCACTGATGCAGAAGTTGAGATTAAGACTTTTATCAAAGATGATGATAACTGTACTGTCAAATATGAAATTATTGCTGACGGAGAAGTTATTGCTGCTGCTGAAGAAAAAGGTGACGATAAAGCAAAAATTAAAATTGCCAATGTACACCTTTGGAACGGTCGTAAAGACCCCTATCTTTATACAGCAAAGGCAACTCTTATCTGTGACGGCAAAGAGGTCGATGAAGTTTCAACTCGTTTTGGTTGCCGCACATTTAAGATCGATTCTGAAAAAGGCTTTATTCTTAACGGCAGGGAATATCCTCTCAGAGGCGTATCCCGTCATCAGGACCGACCTGATATTGGTAATGCTCTTCTTCCCGAACATCACAAGGAAGATATTGATCTTATCCTTGAAATGGGTGCAAATACAATTCGTCTTGCTCATTATCAGCATTCGCAGGTTTTCTATGATCTTTGTGATGAAGCAGGTCTTGTAATTTGGGCTGAAATTCCTTATATTTCAAAGCATATGCCGGGCGGCTATGACAATACTGTTTCTCAGATGAAGGAACTTGTTATTCAGAATTACAATCATCCTTCAATTGTTGTTTGGGGTCTTTCAAACGAGATAACTATTGCAGGTGCATCAGATCCCGATCTTATCAGAAACCATAAAAAGCTTAATGAACTGTGCCATGAGCTGGATAAGACACGTCTTACAACTATTGCTTCCGTTACAATGTGTCCCATTGATGCTGAGTATGTTCATATCAGCGATGTTCTTTCATATAACCATTATTTTGGCTGGTATGGCGGTACCACAGATATGAACGGTCCTTGGTTTGATGATTTCCATAAGAAATATCCAAACAAGCCTATCGGTCTGAGTGAGTACGGCTGTGAGGCACTTGATTGGCATACTTCTGACCCGAAACAGGGTGATTATACAGAAGAATATCAAGCATATTACCATGAAGAGCTTATTAAGCAAATCGCAGAAAGACCGTATCTTTGGGCAACGCATGTATGGAATATGTTTGATTTCGCAGCTGATGCAAGAGCTGAGGGCGGCGAAAACGGTATGAATCATAAGGGCCTTGTTACATTTGACAGAAAGTATAAGAAAGACTCTTTCTATGCATATCAGGCTTGGCTTTCCGATAAGCCCATGGTGCATATTTGCGGTAAGCGTTACATTGACAGAGTTGAAGATGTTACAAAAGTTACAGTTTATTCAAACTGTGACGAGGTTGAGCTTTTTGCAAATGGTGTAAGTATCGGAAAACAGTCAAAGGGTAAATATCCGTTCTTCTACTTTAATGTCAAGAACGAGGGTGAAACAAATCTTACTGTTAAAGCAGGGGAGCTTGAGGATTCTTCTGTTATTCGTAAGGTTGACAAGTTTAACGAAGATTACATCATGAAAGATGAAGGCGATGTTATCAACTGGTTTGAAATAAATATGCCTGACGGTTATTTCTCAATTAACGATACTATCGGTGATATTTTATCTACCTTCGGCGGTAAGATTGCTGCAGTCCGAATGATCATGAAAATCATGAATGCAATGTCCGGCGGTGACGACAAAAAATCAGAGGATAAGAAAAAAGACAATAAAAAGGGTAAAGGTCTTGAGGTTGCAGGTTTCCAGATGAGCCTGCCCATGCTTAAGAATTTCTACGGTATGGCAAAGGGATTTACCGTTAAACGTGCTTTTTCAATGATGGGCGGCAAGTTCTCTAAAGAGCAGATTCTTGAAATTAACACAATGCTCAATAAGGTTAAGAAACCGAAAAAATAAATAATTAAGGAACGGCTGTTTTGCCGTTCTTTTTTTTGCAAAAAAAACAGAGGAAAGTTTCACCTTCCCTCTGAAATTTATTAATCAAGAAAATCTTTAAGTTTTTTGCTTCTCTGGGGATGTCGAAGCTTTCTGAGAGCCTTTGCCTCGATCTGTCTGATACGCTCTCTTGTGACATTGAACTCTGCTCCAACTTCTTCAAGAGTTTTGGGATGACCGTCCTCAAGTCCGAAACGAAGTGCAAGAACTTTAGCTTCTCTGGGGGTAAGGGTCTTTAAAACGGAATTTAGAGCTTCTTTGAGAAGAAGCTGCGAAGCAGCGTCAGCGGGTGCAAGAGCATCTTCATCGGGGATAAAATCCCCCAAATGGCTGTCTTCTTCTTCGCCGATGGGCGTTTCAAGAGAAACAGGCTCCTGTGCTACCCTTAATATCTCACGCACCTTGTCAACAGACATTCCCAATTCTTTAGCTATTTCTTCAGGTGTGGGCTCTCTTCCGTTTTTATGGAGCAGTAAGCTGTTTGTTTTTTTGACTTTGTTAATAGTTTCAACCATATGAACGGGAATACGGATAGTTCTTGCCTGGTCAGCGATTGCTCTTGTGATAGCTTGTCTTATCCACCATGTAGCGTATGTTGAAAATTTGAAGCCTTTTGTATAATCAAATTTTTCTACAGCTTTTATAAGTCCGAGATTTCCTTCCTGAATAAGATCAAGGAATTGCATTCCTCTGCCGCCGTAGCGTTTTGCAATACTTACTACGAGACGAAGATTTGCTTCTTCCAGACGTCTTTTTGCATCCTGATCATTGGCAGCTATACGCATTGCAAGCTCAATTTCTTCCTCTGCAGTCAGAAGAGGAACTTTACCGATTTCTTTAAGATAAACCTTTACAGGGTCATCTATTTGAGTGTTTTTTGAATCCGGTTCTTCAGCTTCAAGTTCAACGTCTTTGCCAATATCTGTGTTGAAAGAAATAGATTCAAGCATTATATCGCTCATATCGTCAACAATTTCAATGTTATTTGTTTCAAGTGCTTCGTATAGCTTGTCTAACTCGTCTATGTCAAAATCTACTTCTAAAATTACGGAATCAATTTCCTGCGTTGTTAACTTACCGTTTTGTTTCCCTTTTTCAATAAGTTTTGAAAATATGTTTTTCTTTTCGTTTGCATCCATATCCTTTTATCCTCCGAATCAAGGTTGAAATCACTCAATATGTCCTTTTAAAAGCTTTATTCTCATAGGATGACGTAGCTTTCTGAGTGCTTTTGCCTCAATCTGTCTGATTCTCTCTCTTGTAACATCAAACATAGCACCAACATCCTCCAGTGTCTTCGGATGACCGTCATCAAGACCGAAACGCAGAGTTATAACCTTTGCTTCTCTGGGGGTGAGAGTTTTTAGAGCTTTTTCTATATCTTCCTTGAGCATAAGCTGAGAAACCGCTTCTGCGGGAGTCTGAGTTGTTTCGTCGGGAATAAAATCGCCTAAATGGCTGTCTTCTTCTTCACCGATAGGTGTTTCAAGTGAGACAGGCTCCTGAGATATTTTAAGAATATCACGAACTTTTTCCGGTGTCATATCAAGCTCTTTTGCAATTTCCTCAGGAGTTGCTTCTCTGCCGTTCTGATAGAGGAGAATATTACTTGTCTTTTTGACCTTGTTGATGGATTCTACCATATGAACGGGAATACGGATCGTTCTTGCCTGGTCAGCAATTGAGCGTGTAATAGATTGACGTATCCACCATGTGGCATAAGTTGAAAATTTAAAACCTTTGGTATAGTCAAACTTATCAACTGCTTTGATTAAGCCTAAATTTCCCTCTTGAATCAGATCAAGGAACTGCATTCCTCTGCCGCCGTAATGCTTTGCAATACTGACAACAAGTCGGAGGTTTGCTTCAACAAGACGCTTCTTAGCGTTTTCGTCATTATCTGCAATTCTCATTGCAAGCTCGATCTCTTCTTCGGGTGTAAGAAGAGGAATTTTACCGATTTCTTTCAGATACGCCTTGATAGGGTCTTCCATCTGAAGACCTGCAGATTCGGCAGAATCAGCTTCAATCTGAACATCCTTGCCGATGTCTGTATCAAATGTTACGGAATCCGAGAGGGGAGACAGATCATCAATGATCTCAATATTGTTGTTTTTAAGTGTTACATAAAGCTTGTCAAGGTCGTCTATATCAAAATCCAGCTCAAGAATCAGGGAATCGATTTCTTGAGAAGAAAGCTTACCGTCCTTCTTGCCTTTTTCGATAAGTTTGTTAAATACATTCTTCTTTTCACTTGCATCCATATTTTCATTTTCCTTTTAGTTAGAATTATTGAACTGAGCAGCCCATTCTGCATCAGTCATTTCAGCGGGATTTTTTCTATCCCGTTCTTTTTTTTCTTCTTTCATTCGTTTTATACAGTCAAGGCATTCACCAACCGTATTGCCCAAATTCTCCCTCATTGATTCAAGTCTCACAAGATATCCCATTTCTTCATCGGTAAGATCTTGAGAGAAATATGTAATGTCAATAGGCTTATTACTTTCTATTCTCTGGGCTATAAGCTTATATATCCGAAGATTTAACTGAGTTGCAAAGTCTTCATCATTAAGCTTGTCCTTGATTTTAAAATAGAAATCGGGATTTTTCATCAGCGATGAAATCAATAGCTCCTCACTCTTTGCTGCGGTCAGATTTCGTTGCCTTTCCGGATTAACCTTTTTTAACACTTCATCGTTGAATGTAGCCGCTTTTGAAAAATTATCCCGTGTTTCATTGCGAGACCGTCGTCGGGCATTTTTTTGAATCTGCAAAATTATTGCGTCTTTTGATACACTCAGCTCATTTGAAAGCTTTGATGCATAAACATCCCATTGAATGGGATTGTTTAGCTTTGCGAGAATTGTTACTGCAGAGTCGAGATAAGCAACTTTGCCTTCTGATGTACTCAGATCAAATCCCTGTTTTGCTCTTTGCAGATCAAACTCAACATCACCGACCGCAGAATCAAGAATTTGCCGCATTTTGTCTTTACCGTATTTTTTGATGATCTCATCGGGGTCCTTTCCGCCGTTGAGCTTCGCAACACGAACTCTGACAGGTGTTTTTGACAAAATATTTATTGCCTTTGATGTTGCGGCTCGTCCTGCTTCGTCATTGTCATAGGACAGTATTATTTCCTGTGCATATTTTGACAAAAGCTTGGCTTGTTCTGCCGTAAACGCAGTACCCAGTCCTGCAACGGCATTTTCAAAGCCCGCTTGATGGTATGCGATAACATCCATGTATCCCTCACAGAGTATCAGTGTGTTTGAGGTTCCTCTTTTTGCAAAGTTAAGTGCAAAAACACCTTGACTTTTTTTATATACTAATGTATCCGAAGTGTTAACATATTTCGGTTTTGAATCATCCAACACTCTTCCGCCGAAAGCAATCACACTGCCTCTTACATCAATAATGGGAAACATCGCTCTGTTTCTGTAGGTATCAACAGTGTATCCTTTTTGGCTTTTTCTTGCAAGGTCTGCTGCAAGGATCTCGCTTTCCGAAAAGCCTTTTGATTTGAGATGTTTAATTGTAGCATCCCATTTGTCCGGAGCGAATCCCAGGCCGAAATGGCGTATGGTTTCGATTGTCAGTCCTCTTGAAAGGAAGTAATCAAGCCCCTTTTTTCCATCGGGAGAAAAAAGATTGTTGTGAAAAAACCTTGCTGCAGTCTTGTTTGCATCAAGAATCCTTCGCCGCATTTTTGCAACGCTGTCGTCGTAACCGTCAACAGGTAAAGGGATTCCTGCCTTGTCTGCAAGGAATTTTACAGCTTCTCCATAATCAAGACTTTCTACGTTTTTTATAAATGTTATTGCATCTCCGCCTGCACCGCAGCCGAAACAGTAATAAGACTGTGTATTAATATACACCGTGAAGGAGGGAGTTTTTTCGTTGTGAAACGGACAAAGTCCTGTTGCAAGTGTGCCTCTTGCTCGTAAATCAACGTAAGGTGAAATTACATCGACAATGTCGTTTTTATCTCTTATTTCAGACAAAAATTCATCACTGAAACGCATACAAAAACCTCCTTCATTTATTATATACTCTTTTAATATTTAAAATCCTTTAAAAAAACAAAAAAATTATTCAATCTGAGCATATTTCTCACTTATTTTTACACTTGAGAACTTTCCGAAACTCGAATCTATGAGTTTTGCGTTGAAAGTGCTCTCATTTGCTGACGGGAGATAGAATTTTACCGTCACATTTTCTCCAAAATCTGCATCTTCAACAATGCCGCCGTGTTCAGGAATAAGAGAAGACAGTTTACCATAAAAATTATAGTCACAGGTTACTGATAAAAGCGAGCAAATGGACATTTTTATGATTTTTGCTGCTTCAACAGCTATTTTTGAAGTGTGTGAATATGCACGTACAAGACCGCCTGCACCCAGCATTATTCCGCCGAAGTATCTTGTTGCAACTACAACGCAGTCAGTAAGGTTTTCTTTGAGCAGAACATCCAAAACAGGAACACCCGCAGTGCCGGAGGGTTCGCCGTCATCGCTGTATCGTCTTGCCTGTCCTTCCCTGAGAATATATGCATAAACGTTGTGTGTTGCATCCCAATGCTTTGAACGGATGGAATTAATAAACTCAACCGCTTCTTCTTGTGTTGTTACCGGTTTTGCATAGCCGATAAAACGGGAGCGTTTTTCAATAAACTCGTCGGATGCTTCATTTTTTAAAGTAAGATAGTCAGACATGGTTTAACCTCGTTATACGACAAAAAGCGGCACCGGAAATACAGTGCCGTTTCTTAAATCGGATAAATTATTTTTCAAGATTGTAACGCTTCTTGAATCTGTCAACACGTCCGCCTGTATCAACAAGCTTCTGTTTGCCTGTAAAGAACGGATGGCACTTAGAACAAATATCAACACGAAGCTCTTCCTTTGTTGAGCCTGTCTCATAAACAGCACCGCAAGCACATTTTATCTTTGTCTGGTTATAGTTAGGATGAATACCCTCTTTCACAACTGTTCACCTCTTTCAATCGTTTACATAACGGAAGCATTATATCACAATAAAATGAGAATTGCAACATAAATTTCTAAAAAAATTTAAAGTTTTCCGAATTTTTGTGACTGCTAAAGTGGAAGATGAACTTGATTTTTATCTTTTAACAAATTTTTTTGATAAAATATAAAAAAATTGTTGACAAAGCACAAACAAGAGTGTATAATAACTTTTAAATACATTATGTTATATTGCGAGGTTGTATATGTCTGAGGCGGAAAATAAATCTGCATTCAGTGTTCTGTCTGATGATGAACTTGTTTCGCTTGTCCGCACAGGTGTATCTGATGCTTTAGATACATTGGTTTTAAGATACAGCAGTACGGTCTCTTACCTCGCAAGTCGGTATTATTCTGATTTTTTAACTGATGAAGATTGGTTTCAGGAGGGTATGATCGGACTTCTTTTTGCAGTTCGCAGTTATCGTTCCGGTGATGCTGCCTCTTTTGCTACGTATGCAACCGTATGTATCAGAAACAGGCTCATTGCTTGCCTGAAACGTGTAACAAATTCTAAAAATCTGACACTCAATACCTCGTTGTCTTATGATGATGTCTGTACTTCTTCTGTTCATTCTCCGGAAGATGATTATATAGAAAACGAGCATTATCGTTTTTTTAGTGACCACTTTATTAAACAACTGTCCGAAACGGAGAGAAATGTCACGAACTGTTATCTTGCAGGTTTTTCATATGCAGAAATTGCAAATGAGCTCGGCATAACCGTCAAGTCGGTAGATAATGCAATGTGTCGTGTCAAACACAAACTCAAAATGGCGTTCAAAAATTGAAAATTACTGCTTATATACAAGTTAAGCGGTTATTATATATGCCTGCCACACAGTGAGCGTTATCCAACGCAGACGGTGCAACTCCGTCAACGAGGCAACAAATAAAAATCAAGCGAGGTACTGACTATGTACGAAGACAAAACACTCATCTGCAAAGATTGCGGAAATGAATTTATTTTCTCAGCAGGTGAGCAGGAATTTTACGCAGAAAAGGGACTTGAAAATGAGCCCCAGAGATGTAAGGAATGCCGTGCTGCACGTAAGCAGAGCAGAAATTCCGAGCGTAAATTCTACACAACAGTTTGCAGAGAATGCGGCGCAGAAGCAAGAGTTCCTTTTGAGCCTAAGAGTGACAAGGGTGTTCTTTGCAGTGCATGCTTTGAAAAACAGAAAGCAGCAGAATAATTTTACATAATTTTTCAAAATCTGGAGCCATTTTCGGCTCCTTTTTTTGTTTTTCTCTTGTAAAAATAAGTGTGATTATGTTATACTATCAAAAACATATTTTATTTTGGATGTGAATTGTCTTGACAGGTTTAAAAAATGCAAAACGTATAGTTTTTAAAGTGGGTACGTCTACTCTTACATATTCTACAGGCAAAACGAATATCCGCCGTATGGCAAAGCTGGTTTCTGTTTTGTCCGATTTGCTTAATCAGGGCAAAGAGATCGTTCTTGTTACATCGGGTGCAATTGGCGTGGGAGTAGGTAAATTAGGACTTAAAGAACGCCCTAAGAATACTCCCGGCAGACAGGCTGCCGCTTGTATTGGTCAATGTGAACTGATGTTTATGTATGATAAATTTTTCTCAGAATATTCGCATACTGTCGGACAGCTTCTTATTACGAAAAGTGATGTTGAAAATGATGATCGCAGACAAAATCTTATAAATGCTTTTGATACGATGCTTGAGTATGGTGCGATTCCTATTGTTAATGAAAATGACTCTGTTGCCGTTGAAGAAATCGTTTACGGTGATAATGACAGTCTTTCTGCAATTGTTGCCAAGCTTATCGGTGCGGATGCACTTGTTATTCTAACTGATATTGACGGATTGTTTAACGGTAATCCTCAGACGGATATTGAGGCAAGGCTTATCCCCGTTGTTGATGAGATTACTCCCGAAATTAAGGCACTTGCAGGAGCTGCAGGCTCAAACAGAGGTACAGGCGGCATGATTACAAAGCTTAATGCAGCTGAAATTTCCACCGGTGCCGGTATTGATACTGTTATTATGTGCGGCAGTGATCCCACGGATATTTATAAATTGTTTGACGGACATCAAATAGGTACATTTTTCATAGGAAAGAAGAGTGAAAACGATGAATAATTCATACCTTCAAGATATCGGAATAAAAGCAAAGGAAGCAGAAAAAACTCTTTCTGTTGCAACTTCAGACGTAAAAAATAATGCTCTGAAAAAGATTTCAGATGCTCTTATAGCTTCAATCGACGAAATCGTTAAAGCTAATGACATTGATATTTTAAACGGCAGAGAAAACGGTCTTTCCGAGTCTCTTCTCGACAGGCTAAAATTGGATAAAGAAAGAATAGAGAAGATTGCTTCTGCTGTTTGTGAAATTATTGCACTTGATGATCCTGTAGGTAAAACGCTTTCGGGAACAACACGTCCGAATGGACTGAAAATTACAAAAGTCAGTGTACCGTTAGGCGTTATTGCCGTAATTTATGAAGCAAGACCGAATGTTACCGCTGATGCTGCGGCACTTTGCCTTAAATCAGGTAATGCGGTAATTCTCAGAGGCGGAAAAGAAGCAATAAATTCAAACAAGGCTATAGCTCATGTTATGCGTAAAGCTCTCTGCGATGCAGGACTTCCGGAGGATTGTATCCAGCTTATTGAAAAAACCGACAGAGATACAGCCAATGAGCTTATGCGTCTTAATGAATATGTTGATGTTCTTATTCCCAGAGGCGGTGCAGGGTTAATTAACGCTGTTGTTAAAAATTCTACAGTTCCTGTTATCAGAACCGGCGAAGGTAATTGCCATATATATGTTGATAAAGATGCAGATATTGATACTGCGGCAAATATTGTATTCAATGCAAAAACGTCAAGAGTGTCTGTATGCAATGCTTGTGAGAGCTTGCTTGTGCATAAGGATATTGCACAGTATGCTCTTATCGCAATCAAAGAACAGCTTGATAAGAAGAATGTAGTTATTATCGGAGATGAAGCGGTTCAGAGTATTATTCCCGATGTCGTTCCTGCAACTCAGGAGGATTGGGCAACTGAATATCTTGATTATAAGATTTCAGTTAAAGTTGTTAATGATATTGACGAGGCAATTGCTCACATTTCAAAATACAGTACTGACCATAGTGAAAGCATCATAACTGAAAATTATGAAGCTGCTGAAAAATTTGCCGCAGAGGTTAATTCTTCCGCTGTATATATTAATGCAAGCACGAGATTTACGGACGGCGGCGAGTTCGGTTTCGGTGCTGAAATCGGCATCTCGAATCAGAAGCTTCATGTCAGAGGTCCTGTCGGACTTCCGGAGCTTACATCATATAAGTACGTTATAAGAGGCAACGGTCAGATTCGATGAACGGAGGAATCATTTTGAACGAAGAAAAAAGAGATATAACAACAATGCAATGCAAAAAATATCCTCATAAGCTCTCCTTTTTCCTCGGCGCTGTTATTCTTATTTTTGCTCTTATCGGCATTATTCTGATAGGCTATAACAGCATATCTTATATCCTTAAATCGCAGGATTCCGGAAGTGAATACGCAAGGTACAACGAGTATCTTACACCTATTGCTGCTGTTGATATTGATCCCTTTGATGATATCACTGCCGCAGATACTCAGCAGCTTCTCAATTCTGCAATATGGCTGATTCTAAGTGAAGATTCAACCCCCGACACTTATTCTTACTCAGGAGGATATATGCTTATCCCATCTGTCGATGTGGAAAGTGCGTATGTGTCCCTTTTTGGTCCGGAGACAACGGGAAGTCTCGTTCATACTACTGTTCAGGGATATAACTGCACATTTGAGTATGACAGCACTGCCGCTGTTTATAAGATTCCCGTTACTGCTATCAGTCCTGTTTATACTCCGAGGGTAGCTGAGGTCAAGCAGTCGGGTTCCTCTCTTGTTATTACTGTGAACTATCTTGCATCGGAAAGCTGGGATAGGGATGCAGAAGGGAATTTTGTTGCACCCGAACCGGATAAAGTGATGAGGATAACTTTAAGAGAATTGCAGGGAAGTTATTATATAAGTTCAATTCAAACTGTTTCTGATACCGTTCCCGAAACTTTGGTGATTGAACAGAAAACCGAAGAGCAGTCTGAAACCACCACCGCAGCAGAAAGTACTACTCAAGGCTCTGCGGAAAAAACAACATTAGGCGGTAAAGTGGGATGAAAGAATCAGCATCCTTAAAGAAGAGTCTCATTGTTACCGTTTGTCTGATTTTTATAAACCTTGTACTGTTTTTTATAAAATTGTATATAGGACTTTATACAGGCAGTATCAGTATTTATACCGATGCTGTCAACAATCTTCTTGACTGTGTTACTTGCGTTATTGCAACCGCAGGATTTTATTTGCTTGCTTATGTCAGAAGTGAGAAATATCCCTTCGGATTCGGCAGAGCCGAGGATATTGTAACCTTTATTATGTCAGCAGTGATAATTGTTGCAGGCTGTTCATTTGTATATTCATCTCTTGAAAGATTGATTTACCCGTCGATTGTTACGTTTACGGCAGGTTATGCAGTTCTGATTTCAGTCACGGCGTTGGTAAAACTGGTAATGGCTGTTTTTCTTTCAAGGTTTGCAAAGAATAACGATTCGGCTATAATTGATGGCATACGGCTGGACAGTATATTGGATTTTTTTATTTCTCTGGCAACTGTGATGTCTTTGATAATATCTGAATATGTAGGTGCTGCAGACGGAATAATGGGACTTGTCATTAGTGTTGTTATAATTGTCAGTGGAGTGAAAATGGTAGTTCCGTCAGTTAAAAAACTTTTGGGCAGACGTGATGATAATTTTTGTGCCGAAATAAAAGAGTATCTTGACTCTCTTGACTGTGTTCAGAATGTAATTGAAGTTCACAGTCATTCATACGGCAGAAAAAAAGCTGTAACCGTCTCGCTGGTTTGCACTGATGTGCATACTGTTTGCAAAATTTTTAAAGAAAAATTCGACACGGATTTATATGTTTCAGTAGGGGAGTCACAATATGAAGAAAACCAAAGAAAAAACAATAATTAACGATGAAGAAAAGCTTCGCAACAAGAACCGCAGGAAGAAAATTATTCTGAAAACAGTTGTCTGCATAGTTAGTGTCATTGTTGTTTTTATTGGCATTTGTGCCGTTATAAGTTTGATCGGAAACAGTGCAAATATGAAAAAAGCACAGTCGTTTGAAAATGCAGGAACCGAGCAGTTGAAACTTGAAAATTATTCTGACGGTTGTTGGAATATATATTCAGATGATGATATAAATGTAATGCAGCTTACAGATGTTCATATAGGCGGTGGATGTTTTTCTATGAGTAAGGATGCAAAAGCAATAAACGCTGTAGCATCAATGATAACCGCTGAAAAACCTGATTTTGTAATTGTTACCGGAGATTTGATATATCCTATAATTTTTCAGGCAGGCACAATTGATAACAGTAACGGTGCCATACTTTTTGCAACACTTATGGAGTCTTTAGGTGTATACTGGACAGTGACTTTCGGAAATCATGACGTGGAAGTGCATTCTCTTTATTCAAAAGAGGAGCTTGTGAAAATTTTGAGTGAATATCCACATTGTCTTATCGGCAATGTAGGCGGTATAGACGGCGGCTCTAATCAGGTTTTTAATGTTATCAACAGTGACGGTGTTATCACTCGTTCTCTCATTCTTCTTGATTCGCAGGCTTATGTGGATGGATACATTCCGGGTATAAGCTATAAATATGATAATATTCATGATAATCAAATTGAGTGGTACAAGCAAACTGTCCTTGACCTGAACAGCCGTAATGAGAATGTTATTTCTTCATTTAATGAAGAAAAACAGAACAAATACGCATCTTTGAACATTGTGCCAACTTCTGTGTTTTTCCACATTCCTTTAGCTGAATACAGAGATGCATGGAATGAGTATGTTGAGAATGACCATAATGATACAGAAAATGTAACCTACAATTACGGTCTTGCAGGTGAGACAGGCGAAAAAGTATATTGCGGTAATGGTGAGGATAATCTGTTTGAGTATATGCTTGAGCTTAACAGCACCGATACTGTTTTCTGCGGACACGATCACTACAACATATTTTCGGTTGATTACAAGGGAATTACTCTTACATACGGCATGAGTATTGACTATCTTGCTTATATAGGAATTAAAAATCAAGGCTCCCAGCGTGGCTGTACCATGATTACATATGGTGCCCAAGGAGATGTGTCGATTATACCGGAAAATTATTATCAGGATAAATATGTTTCTGTTTATGAAAAAGAGTCGGTAGAAATGCAGTTTTAGATAACAATTATTGTAAAGAATTTGTCGAGATTTAGAAAAAGTTTACAGTATGTTAATAAAACTGTATAAAAAACACAAAAGATGTCATATATAATAACCGCATAACAAGTGTTATGAAATTCCTTTTCATTTTATTTTCTCTTCCCCGAAAAAGCTGCGGAGTTATCCGTGGCTTTTTCACTTTTAGGGGAAAGTTTTTTGTTTATATGAAAATTTTGTTGTATTTAATTTGTGTATATGTTAAAATTTAGTATAGATTAGATTTGAGAAGTGATAATTATATGGATATCAGAATTGACTCGTCTAAAATCAGCAGTATTTTTGAGGGTTTTGGTGCAAGCGGTGCATGGTGGGCACAGGAAGTTGGCGGATGGACTCATATTGATGAAAAAAGCGGTATTGCTGTCCGTGATGAAATATCCCGATTGCTCTATGACAAGTCTTACGGTATAGGTCTGCGTACCTACCGTTACAATATAGGTGCAGGGTCTGCTCATTCGGGTAACGGTAATATTAATATGCGTATGAGACGGACAGAAAGCTTCGATGCCGGTGACGGGAAATATGATTTCAGCCGTGATGAAAATGCTGTTTATATGATGAAACAAGCAGTAAAAGACGGTGCAGATGAAATCATATTGTTTGTAAATTCCCCCATTGAAAGACTTACGAAAAACGGATGGTCCCATCTTAAGAAAAATCAGATAATGCGTGATAATCTTGCTGTAAAGAATTATTCTGCTTTTGCGAAATATTGTCTTGATGTTACAGAACATTTTGTTAAAGAAGGTCTGCCCGTAAAATATCTGTCACCGATAAACGAACCTATATGGATATGGACAGGCGGACAGGAGGGCTGTCATTACAGTCCGTGGAGTGCAGGACGGGTTATGAAATGTTTTGCTGATGAAATGAAAAACAGACCGATTCTGAGAGATGTTAAGCTTTCAGGTGTTGAATCGGGAGATATAAGATGGTTCAATAAAAGCTTTACCCGTGAGCTTATGCGGTATAAAAGCGTTCGTGAGAGAATAGACTCCGTTGATGTGCATTCTTATTTCCTGAAGTTTCCGATTCCTCTTTTTTCTCAGTTTATGGATGACAGATACGCATTCCTGACCCGATACAGAAAGTGGCTTGACAAACATTATCCGAATCTGCCGGTAAAAATGAGTGAATGGTGTCATATGCAGGGCGGCAGAGATAAGACGATGAAATCTGCTCTGATTATGGCAAATGTTATGTATGAAGATATTTCAATTCTGAATGTTACTTCGTGGCAACACTGGATAGCTGTTTCTGAAGTTGATTACTGTGATGGGCTTATTTACATAAATCTTGAAGATAAAACCTATGAAATGACAAAACGTTACTACGTAACAGGCAATTTTTCAAAATATATTCCTTTTGGCTCAAAGCGTATTGAGGTTTCTTCGGATGATAACGAAGTGAAGCTGCTTGCATTTGACACGGGTGATGATATTGTGATTATTGTAATAAACGATACTGATAAAGAAAAAAATATATCCGTCCCCTATAGTCAAGATGCAAAAATAATTGTAACGGACAAAGATAATGACCTTTGTCAAAATGAATTTATATCGGGAAAAACGAAAATTACACCCGAATCAGTCAGTACGATTCTGATAAAAAAGAATTGACTTATTTTATGTAATGGTATATAATGAAGCATATACCACATTTTGGAGGTTATAACAATGAAAAAGAACTTTAAGCGTTTGGTATCTGTCGTTCTTTGTGTTGTGATGATGTTCTCATGTGTTTCTGTTGTATCTTTTGCGGCTGAAACAACTGAAATTTCATTTTCATCCATAGGCGATTCTATCACAAAAGGATTTTACAATGCACTTAACAATGTTGTAGAAGGTCTCGTAAGTGCAATTTGCAAAATTTATCCCAATCCCCCCACTTGGATGAGTCTTGATGATTATGACAGCGATGAAATCGGATTCCTTGCCGGTCGTGATACTTATCAGACTGAAGCAGGGGAGGGTAACTACTGGACTTTAGGCTACGCAAGCCTTTCCATCGTTCCCGAGGATGTTGACAGCGGTATCTACAATTTAGGTCGAGATCTTACAAACAAAATGGCTAAAGGTGTTTATGATGATCAGAGAATCCGTGTTGCTGTTATTGATGACAACAGCGGTGAAGGTGCTGTAGTTTTGGGTGCTATTGATGCTCTCGGTGTTACATCTACCGATGCTCGTGAAATCCGTAAGGCTGTTGTTGCTTATTGTGAAGAGAACGGCATTGAAGTTGCCAGTGTCAGCATTTGTGCAACACATTCACATTCAGCACTTGATACTCAGGGTGTAAGCACAGAGTTTGCAAAAAAGCTTATCGGCAATTTCTTGTACAATGCTTTGGGAAAAGAAGAGTCACTTTCAGGTCTTAAAGCTGCTGATTACTTCAAAGAGTATTTTATTTCTCAGTCTGTTGAGGCTGTAAAGCTTGCTCTTGCAGATATGGAAGCCGGTACACTTTCTTTTGCTTCTGTTGATTGTTCAGAAGTTATAAAAGACAAGAGAGGCCTTATCTCAAAGGAAGATATCCCCGAAACAGCTTGCTTCAAATTTGTTTCCGAATCCGGTGAAGAAACATATATCACAGATATTTCCTGTCATCCCACATCTTTCAGTGCAAGCAACGGTCTTGTAAGCTCTGACTACATATATGCTCTTGATAGTTATATTAAAAATGCAACAGGCGGCAATCTTGTTATGGTTGCAGGTGCACTCGGTCAGCTTTCAAGAGATATGGATGTTGATACAACAGGCATGACTGAATGGGAAGATATGGGTGCATCCGCAAAGGCTCTCGGTGAAGCTTTAGGTGCACTTATTCTTGCAGGTGATTACGAGGAACTCGAACCTGTACTTAATGTAACTCACAGAGAACTTTTTGTTTATCCTGAAAACAGT
>CAYVTA010000026.1:0-20918 GCA_964454355.1 uncultured Eubacteriales bacterium
CTTGACTACCCTTCTTCCGGTCCGGAGCACGCTTTCTTACATGAACTTGGCAGAGTAAAATATGATGTTGTCAACGACGAGGAAACAATTGACGCATTCTACGCACTTTCAAGACTCGAGGGTATTATTCCTGCAATTGAAAGCTCACATGCAGTTGCATATGCAATGAAGCTTGCAAAGGAAATGGGTAAAGGCTCAATTCTCATCTGTCTCTCCGGTCGTGGTGATAAAGATATGGACTACATTATCGAAAAATACGGAATCAGATAATAATTTATGCCACCGATTCAATTTCGGTGGCATTTTCATGCTCTTTATTTAATGTTTTTTAGAATATCATCAATCTCCATTTCAACAATTTTCTTAATCTGCATTTTAATCTCTTCTCCTTTTTCGCCGGTTACAACAGAACGGAATTTTTCTGAGATTTCACTTCCCTTTTCTTTGTACACTTCTTCACCGGCAGTAGCAATAGTCCTATCAATCACAGATTCAATGTATTCTTCCGTTACCGAATCGTAGAATGATGCGGAATTTTCAGCAACAGCCATCATTTTGTTTTTAAAATAACTGTTGGCTGTTCTGTAATATGTCAGAAGACGTACCTCATCCGAACTGAGCATATTCACAAGAAGCTTTGTGTATTCTCTGTCCTTTTGGGTTTTAAAGATATTATCATCAAAATTCGGCTCAAACATTTCAATAGTTTTTAGCATCGGTTTCAAATTCACTTTAAATGCATCCGGACTCAGACCGAAAACCTTTGCCAGCATTTTATACTCATCTTCCGTAGGTTCTGCATCACCATTTTCGAAATCTCTGTAGTGATTCAGCGGCATTCGGGCTGCTGCAGCAACGGTCTCCTGAGACATTTTACAATATTTTCTGAAAAGAACAATAAATTCATTATACAATTTCAATCACCACCTAATTATTATAAATCAAATTACCAATAAAATCAATTATTGTTCATTTTTTCTTTTTTGTTCAAGAAACTTTTAAGGTAAAGCAACTATAATTACCACTGATTGTTAATTAATCTACAGTCTTACTGTTAAAATAAGATTTGAAGGGAGGATAAGAATGGCAATTCAAACCTGTTTTAAGAGATATGAAATAAAATACATGTTAAATAAGGAACAAAAGGAAAAAGTAATGCTTGCAATGAAAGAGCATATGACACTCGATAAATACGGAAGAGCTACAATCCGCAATTTATATTTTGACACAGATAATTACAGACTTATCCGACATTCTATTGAAAAACCTGCTTATAAGGAAAAATTGAGAGTAAGATGTTACGAGCTTGCGGATGAAAACAGTACAGTTTTCGTTGAGCTGAAAAAGAAATACAAAAAAATTGTCTATAAACGAAGAGTTACGCTAAAAGAAAAAGAGGCAATGGATTGGCTGTGTAACAGCTCTGACTGCAAAAAAAGTACTCAAATATCAAAAGAAGTTGACTACTTTCTTGAATACTATGAAACTCTCCATCCTGTAGTTTTTCTTTCCTATGAGAGAGAAGCATTTTATTCGAACGACGGAAGTGATTTCCGTGTAACTTTTGATGAAAATATTTTATGCAGAGAGGATTCCCTTTCTTTAAGAGAAGATGCATACGGTGAGAGGATTCTCGAAGACGGAAAATGCATAATGGAACTCAAATGCTCCGGCGGTATGCCCTTATGGATGGTAAAAGTACTTTCGGAAGAACATATATATAAAACATCATTTTCCAAATACGGCACTGCATTTAAAACAATAATTTATCCAAAACTAAAGGAGAAAACAGAACATGCTTGAAAATATTTTTAAAGGACTTTTTGATTCGGATTATACTTCGGTAATATCATTGTCGGATTTTTTACTGTGCATAGGCGTTGCACTGGTTCTGGGAATCGTCATGGCTTTATCATATATGTACCGTACAAGATATACAAAAAGCTTTGTTGTAACATTGGCATTACTTCCTACTGTTGTCTGTGTTGTAATTATGATGGTAAACGGTAATATCGGTGCAGGTGTTGCCGTAGCAGGAGCATTCAGTCTTGTCAGATTCCGCTCCGTTCCAGGCACAGCAAAGGAAATATGTGCATTATTCCTTGCCATGGGAACCGGACTGATAGCAGGAATGGGATATCTCGGCTTTGCTGCACTTTTTACGGTGATAATGTGTATAATGTTCATCATTTACAATAAGCTCGATTTTGGTACAAAGAAAAACGCTGCTGTTTATAAGACATTAAATATCACTATACCGGAAGATCTGGATTATTCTGATATTTTTGATGATATTTTTGATGAATACACATCTTCATGTGATTTAGCAAGAGTAAAAACTACCAATATGGGAAGTATGTTCAGACTTACTTATAACATCACTCTAAAAAAATCTGCAAATGAAAAAGAAATGATTGATAAAATCAGATGTAGAAACGGCAACCTGGAAATTACTGTTTCTAAACAGGATACATCAATTTCCGAACTATGATAATAAGGTGATTTTATGAAAAAACTGATTTCTTTGTTAACAGCAACAACACTAGTACTTCTTATTTTCAGCGGATGCTCAGCAGACAATACCGCCCCAATCAATTCAATCGATGAAACAACAACACAATCTAACACATCGGCTGCAGCTGAAGATGTAGATTTTACTCAAACAAGCGATGATATGTTTACAAGCCGTGACACTGATACAAGCATTGATAATGAGAACTACGTCACAATTCAGTTTAACGGCAATACAGCAACCGCAAGCTCTGATTCCGTAAAAATATCAGGAACGACAGTAACGATAACTGAAGATACAACATATATGTTATCAGGTACACTCAATGACGGAATGATCGTTGTAAATTGTGGTGATACTGCGAAGCCTCAAATCATTCTGAATAATGTATCAATCAACAGTTCAACATCTGCAGCACTTTATATTCTTGAAGCAGATAAGGTTTTTGTAACGCTTGCAGATGGAAGTACCAACGCCCTTTCAAACGGAGGATCATTTGAATCAATTGATGAAAACAACATTGATGCTGCAGTATTTTCAAAGCAGGATCTGACTTTTAACGGCTCCGGATATCTTGAAGTAACATCACCTATAGGTCATGGAATTACCTGTAAAGATGATATTGTTTTTACCGGCGGTGAATACACAGTTAATTCTGCATCTCACGGAATTGATGCAAATGACAGCATCAGAATAAGCAACACATCCTTCACAATTAATGCAGGCAAGGATGGTTTTCACTGCGAAAACAATGACGACACAACACTTGGGTATATTTATATTGAAAGCGGCACAATGAACATTGAAGCACAAGGCGACGGAATAAGCTCCGGATACTACACTCATATAGAGGACGGTATATTCAATATTACCGCAGGCGGCGGCAGTGAAAATGGGACAAAATCAAATTCCGATAACTACGGTGGATTTATGGGCGGTGGACGCAACGGAAATTTTGATCCGCATTCTTCATCATCGTCTTCAAGTACCGATGCCAGCACCAGTATGAAGGGTATCAAGGCAGAGGGCAGTATTTTGATATCATCCGGCACGGTCACAGTAAACTCCGCAGATGATGCTATTCACACCAACGGTTCAATAGTTATTAACGGCGGTACATTTGATATTGCAAGCGGTGATGACGCTATTCATGCGGAAGATTTGCTTTCAATAACAAGCGGAACTGTTAACATTACCGAAAGCTATGAGGGACTTGAAGCACTTAATATTTCAGTAAGCGGCGGTGATATCAGAATAGTTTCCTCCGACGACGGTATAAACGCTGCGGGCGGAACAGATTCCAGCGGAATGACAGGTGGCAGAGATGCAATGTTTGGCGGTATGGGAGGAATGTCATCATCAAACGGCAGCATTATCATTTCCGGCGGAAATATATATATAAATGCTTCCGGTGACGGTTTAGATGCAAACGGTTCTCTTGAAATAGCAGGCGGATATGTTACTGTCTGCGGTCCCACAAACGGAGATACTGCAGTTTTAGACTATGACACAAGCGGTATAATTACAGGCGGTACATTCATCGGTACCGGTGCTTCAATGATGGCACAGACATTCAGTGATTCCGATCAGGGTGTTATTGCCGTAAGTGTTGGTTCTCAATCTGCCGGGACATCAATCAAAATTGAAAACAAGAGTGGAGAAACCATAATTTCGTACACACCTGAGCTTTCATTCCAAATTGTTATTTTTAGCAGTCCTGAAATAGAAAAGAATAAAAAATATACAATCACTGTTGGTAATTCCTCCGCAGAAGTAAATGCATCTTGATAGATATTGTTTTTTTGAGCATGATCTGTTAATTCAGATTGTGCTCAATTTTATATTATTGTTAATTAAATAACAAAAATCACTATTTACACTTGACATAATTTTTTATTTTTAATATAATTAATATGTTATTTTGGATATTTACTTAATATCATTAAGGAAGTGTGATTTATGGATCAGAAATATGAAGCATTATTTACCCCATGGAAAATAGGCAATGTTGAGATCAAAAACAGAATCGTTATGTGCCCAATGGGTGGTACATCTCTGTTCGGTTGGATGGAACCCAACCACTTTGATAAGGAAGCTGCAAAGTTCTTTATCGAAAAAGCAAAAAATAATGTTGGTCTTATCATCCCCGGTATAGCTCCAATCAAAGACACCTATTTCGGAAAGTGGCTTTGGCAGGGTGAAAAGAAATTCGATGAACTCAAGGAATTCATGGATGAGATTCATAAGTACGGTGCAAAGCTCTTTATTCAAATTACCGCCGGTATGGGTCGTTCCTGGGCTATCCCCACTCCCCTTGTTATGCTTCATAACAATCCTGTTTTGGGTGCAATCGCAAAGCCAATCATTGATGTAAAATACGAGTCTGCAAGTCCAAGTCCCCTTCCTTCAAGATGGGCTGAAAACATGACAACCCGAGAGATCACTGTTAAGGAGATCCAAGAGATCGTTGATGCATTTGCAAAGACAGCATATCTTTGCAAAAAAGCAGGTGTTGACGGCATTGAAGTTCATGCTGTTCATGAGGGATATCTTCTTGATCAGTTTACTCTTAAATACACAAATAAACGTACTGATAAATACGGCGGTTCATTTGAAAACCGTTACCGTTTTGCAACAGATATTGTTAAGGCTATAAAGGCAAAGTGCGGTCAGGATTACCCTGTTTCTCTTCGTTATTCAGTCGAATCAAAGGTTAAGGATTTCTGCGTAGGTGCTGTACCCGGTGAGGAATACACTGAAATAGGCAGAGATATGGCTGAAAGTGAAAAGGCAGCAAAGTATCTTCAGGATGCCGGTTATGATATGCTTAACGCAGATAACGGTACATATGACTCTTGGTATTGGGCTCATCCTCCTATGTATATGCCATTAAACTGTAACCTTGACGATGTTGCTCACATTAAAAAGTTTGTTGATATTCCTGTTGTTTGTGCCGGTAGAATGGAACCTGATGTAGGTGCTCAGGCTGTTGCAGAAGGAAGAATAGATGCAGTAGGTGTTGCACGTCAGTTCCTTGCAGATGATCAGTGGATTACAAAGCTTATTGAGGACAGACTTGAAGATATCAGACCTTGCATCTGCTGTCATAATGCTTGCTTTAACATGGCAAAATACAAGGGAACTGCAAACCAGCAGTCAATTCCAGATGTTAGCCATATTGCTCGTTGTGCTCTTGATCCCAGAGTAATGCAGTCAAATAAATATAAGATAGTTCCGGCAAAGAAGCAAAAGAACATTGCCGTCATCGGCGGTGGTATAGGCGGTATGGAAGCTGCTATTGTTTGTGCAAAACGTGGACACAAGGTTTCCCTCTATGAAAAGAGCGATAAATTGGGTGGTGTTTTCATTGCTGCAGCAGCTCCTTCATACAAAGAAAAGGACCGTGACCTTATTGCATGGTACAACAGAGAAATTCAAAAATATCCAATTAATATCCATTTAAACACAGAGATTAAAAATATTGACTCTCTTATGGCTGACGAAGTTATCATTGCAACCGGTTCTGTAGCCAACAAGATTCCTGTTAAGGGTGCAGATACGGCAATTCAGGCTGTTGAGTATCTCCTTGGCGAGAAAGAAGTTGGCGAAAATGTCGTAGTTGTGGGCGGCGGTCTTACGGGCTGTGAAATCGCTTATGATCTTTATCTTCAGGGTAAAAAGCCTACCATCATTGAAATGCAGCATGACCTTATTGTTTCTGATAAAATCTGTCTTGCAAACACAAGCTTCCTTCGTGATTTCTTCAACGCATACAAAGTTCCTGTTCATCTTGAAACAAAAACATCAGAAATCAGAACAGACGGTGTTACTGTAACAGATAAAACAGGTAAGTCATTTGATATTCCTGCTGACAGCGTAATACTTTCTGTGGGTTATAAGCCGGCTCCTATTGCACAGAAATCAAAGCATATTCACATCGTAGGCGATGCAAACAAGGTCGGTAATCTTCGTACCGTTATTTGGCAAGCTTGGGATGTAGCAATGAAACTTTAATACAAACAACCTTCAAACAACCTTCAAACAACCTTCAAAGGCACTTGCATAGAGCAGGTGTCTTTTTGTATATTTATAAAAAATGCTATATTATATTGTTATTTTTGTATAATAATATAAAAATAATATTTTTATATTATTTTTCTTTTTTAGAATTAATATTTATTCATTCGATATTATAATAATAAGACAATGGATTAATATCCAAATTTTTAGACGGAGTGATTTGTAATGTTGACAGATGTTGAAATAGCACAGAGCTGCGAAATGCTTCCGATTAAAGAAATTGCCGCAGATTTAGGCATTAATGAAGATGATCTTGACCTTTACGGTAAATATAAGGCAAAATTAAATAATGACCTTTTCAAAAAAGTAAAAGATAAGAAAAACGGAAAGCTGATTCTTGTTACTGCAATCAATCCTACACCTGCAGGAGAAGGAAAAACAACTGTCACCGTAGGTCTCGGTCAGGCAATGAAAGCTATTGGTAAAAATGCAATCATTGCACTTCGTGAGCCATCACTTGGCCCCGTTTTCGGAATCAAAGGCGGAGCAGCAGGCGGTGGATATTCGCAAGTTGTTCCAATGGAAGATATAAATTTACATTTCACAGGTGATATGCACGCTATTACTGCAGCAAACAACCTTCTTTGTGCTATAATCGATAACCATATTCAGCAAGGTAACGAGTTGGGAATAGATCAAAGAAGAATTTTATTCAAGCGTTGTATGGATATGAATGACAGAGCACTACGTAACATTGTCGTCGGCTTAGGCGGCAAGGTCTGTGGCGTGCCACGTGAAGACGGCTTCAACATTACCGTTGCAAGTGAAATCATGGCTATACTTTGTCTTGCAAAAGACCTTAAGGATCTTAAAGAAAGATTTGAAAATATCCTTGTTGCATACACATGCAGCGGAGAGCCTGTATATGCAAGAGATTTAGGCTGTGCAGGGGCAATGACTCTTCTTATGAAAGATGCAATAAACCCCAACTTGGTTCAGACACTCGAACATACTCCGGCAATCATTCACGGCGGTCCCTTTGCGAATATAGCCCATGGCTGTAATTCAGTAAGAGCAACCTCTCTTGCTCTCAAGCTTGCCGATTATACTATTACAGAGGCGGGCTTCGGTTCTGATCTTGGTGCCGAAAAGTTCCTTGATATCAAATGCAGAGCGGCAGGACTTTCGCCCTCATGTATTGTACTTGTTGCAACTTGCCGTGCATTGAAATATAACGGTGGTGTCAAAAAAGAGGACACATCAAAAGAAAATCTTGAAGCATTGGCAAACGGTATTGTCAATCTGGGTGCACATATTGAAAATATGCAGAAATATGGTGTACCTGTTGTCGTTGCTATAAACAAGTTCTACGCAGATACCGATGCAGAAATTGAATACATCATAAATTATTGCAAAGAAAAAGGCGTAAAAGCTTGCATTTCAGAAGGTTTCGCAAAAGGCGGAGAAGGTGCAGCAATGCTGGCACAGACAGTATGCGACACAATTGATGAATACGAAGAAAAAACAAATTTTAAATTTATATATGACACTGACCTTTCTATCAAAGAAAAAGTTGAAACTATTGCAAAAGAGATTTACAGAGCTGACGGAGTTGTATTTACAGCGGCAGCATCAAAATCAATTGCAGAAATTGAACGTTTGGGCAAAGATAAACTTCCCGTATGTATTGCAAAGACTCAGTATTCCCTTTCCGATGACATGACAAAACTGGGAAAACCCGAAAACTTCAAAATTACGGTAAGAGATGTTCGTCTTTACTCCGGTGCCGGTTTTGTAACCGTGCTTACGGGAGACATTCTTACAATGCCCGGACTTCCTAAGGCACCCAGTGCACTCAAAATTGACATTCATGAGGACGGTACCATTGAAGGTCTGTTCTGATAGCAGGTGATTTTTTTTG
This sequence comes from uncultured Eubacteriales bacterium, assembly GCA_964454355.1. GTDB lineage: Bacteria > Bacillota > Clostridia > Oscillospirales > Acutalibacteraceae > UBA1081. The sequence continues at coordinate 8,454 of CAYVTA010000026.1, forward strand.
GCAGACAAATTTGACTTTTTATTTAATGATGAGCTTATAACTCTCAAACTTCGCAAATTGTATGAAAGCTGTGGCTTCAAGAAATTCAGAATGAGCAAGTTTGAATCATATGATTTCTATGCTCGAAACAAGGATTTTCTTCACGGACAGAGAATTATTACATTTTCGGATCTTAACGGAAAGCTTATGGCTCTCAAGCCTGACGTTACACTCAGTATAGTAAAAAGTGCAGACAATTCTTCTGACAGACAAAAGCTTTATTATACAGAGAACGTATACAGAGAATCAAAGGAAATTCACGAATTTAAAGAAATTTCTCAAGTTGGACTTGAGGTTCTGGGAAATATTGACCTTTACCAAACGGTTGAAATAATTTCTCTTGCAACAAAAAGTCTTTTACTGATTGATGAAAATGCAATATTGGAAATTTCTCACATGGGATATACCGAAGGATTGCTTGACTGTTTATCAAATGATGTTTCATTGAGAAACGAGTTACATTCCCTTATCCGTGGAAAAAATGCCCACGATCTTTCAAAGTTGGCAAAAAAGAATTCACTTCCTATGAATCCGGTTAACACAGCTATAGGTCTGCTGACAAAAAAAAGCTCCAATACAGACGAAATCAATTCTGCCAAACAAAATGCACTTAATGCAAAAATGCAGGATGCGGTCAATGAAATTGACAGTATTTATAATATCATGAAAAAACTTGGTCTGGAAAAGCATATTAAGATTGATTTTTCAGTTACAGGTGATCCGAATTACTACAACGGTGTTCTTATGCATGGCTATGTTAACGGAGTACCGAGAGATGTACTGTCCGGTGGCAGATATGATATGCTGCTTAGCAAAATGGGCAAAGACTGCACGAATGCTATGGGATTTGCAATATATTTTGATGCTCTTGACAGACAGCTACATAAAAAAACTGTATCAAACGAAACAGTCACAATTCTATATGATGAAAATTCAGATATAGATACTCTCATTTCTCTGACAAATGACCTGAGTAAAAAAGGGATAACATATAATGCAGTTACATCAACAGCAAATAATTACGCAACAAAAATCTACAAAGTTGACGGCAAAACCATAAAGGAGGAAGAATTATGATAAGCGTAGCTCTTCCCAAAGGCAGACTTGGAAGCAAAGTTTTTGATATTTTTGCAAAAATCGGTTACGACTGCGATGAAATGCATTCAGATTCCCGTCAGCTTGTATTTACGAGCAAAGAAAACGGTATAAGCTACTTTCTTGTCAAGCCATCAGACGTAAGCATTTATGTTGAACACGGTGCTGCTGACATAGGTATTGTGGGCAAAGATATTCTTCTTGAATATGAACCTGATGTATACGAACTGTTAGATCTTGGAATTGGAAAATGCAGAATGTGTGTAGCAGGTATGAATGAATTTAAGGATAATCCGGACGTTTCACTCAGGGTTGCTACAAAATTCGTAAATATTGCAAAAAGTTATTTTAAAAGCATCAACCGTAACATTGAAATCATTAAGCTTAACGGTTCTATTGAATTAGCACCGATTCTTGATTTATCAGATGTGATCGTTGATATTGTTGAAACAGGTACTACTCTGAAAGAAAATAATCTCACTGTCCTTACAGAGTTCTTACCCATCAGTGCAAGGCTGATTGCAAACAAAGCAAGCTATAAATTCAAAACTGATAAAATCAACAATATTGTAACAAAGTTCAGCGAGGAATTAAAAAATGATTAAAATTATAGACACTGCAAAAGTTAAGGATTTCACTGTTTTTGCACGTGAAGACGAAAAGAAAAACGAAGAAATTGAAAAAATTGTTGAAGAAATAATCAACAATGTAAAAAACAACGGAGATAAAGCACTTTTTGAGTATTGCGAAAAATTTGACAAATGCAAGCTTGACTCTCTTCTTGTTACAGAAAAAGAGATTGACGAAGCTTTTGCTCAGACTGATGATTATTTCATTGAGACACTAAAACAGGCAAAAGAAAATATTTCTGAATTCCATTCAAAACAGGTAAGAAAAGATTTTGTATTGACAAAAGAAGGCGGTATTGTTCTTGGTCAAAAAATTACACCTGTTGACAGAGCCGGTCTTTATGTTCCGGGCGGTACTGCAGCATACCCCAGCACTGTACTCATGGATGCCATTCCCGCCAAAATTGCAGGCGTTAAAGAAATAGTGATGGTAACACCACCATCTTCCGAAGGAAAAATCAATCCGGCTATTCTCACGGCAGCAAAAATTGCAGGCGTGACAAAGATTTTTAAAATCGGAGGTGCACAGGCTGTTGCAGCTCTTGCATATGGAACAGCAAGTGTTCCGAAAGTCGATAAAATCGTAGGCCCCGGCAATATATTTGTAGCAACTGCAAAAAAGCAAGTATATGGTAAAGTTAGTATTGATATGATTGCAGGTCCCAGCGAGATTTTAGTTATTGCTGAACCTTCCTGTGATCCTGCAAATGTTGCTGCAGACCTTCTTTCACAAGCAGAGCACGATAAATTGGCAAGTTCAGTTCTTATCACAACAGATATGAAATTTGCTCAAGCTGTCAGTGCAGAAATAGAAAGACAATTGCAGCTTCTCCCCAGAGAAGAAATTGCAAGAGCTTCTATTGATAACAACGGTAAAATTTTTATTGTCGACTCCATAAAAACAGCAGTTGAACTCAGTAACGAAATTGCTCCTGAACACCTTGAAATTTGTGTGGACAACCCATTTGAGCTGTTCCCGTCAATAAAGCACGCAGGAAGCATATTCCTTGGAAAGAATGTTCCGGAGGCCTTGGGTGATTACTTTGCAGGACCAAATCATACACTTCCGACCAGCGGTACAGCAAAATTCTCGTCTCCCCTTTCGGTTGACGATTTTATAAAAAAATCATCATTTATTTATTATTCTGAAGAAGCTCTTGCAGAATCTCATGAGCGAATTGAGGATTTTGCAAACCGTGAAGGCTTACAGGCACACGGCAAGTCAATCGGAATAAGATTTAATAAATTTTAAGAAGTGTTTTAAATGTCACGTTTTTTATCAAACAGATTTTCAGATATAGAACCATACACTCCCGGTGAACAGCCCAAAGTATTGGATTTGATAAAGCTTAACACAAATGAAAGTCCCTTTCCGCCTTCACCAAGGGTTCTTAATGCCTTAAACAATGCGGAAATTAACAAACTAAATCTCTATTCCGATCCCGAAACAAAAGATGTTATTGATGCAATTGCAGAAGTTTTTAACATCAATTCCAATCAGATACTTATGGGTAACGGCTCTGACGAGATTTTAGCATTTACATTTCAGGCTTTTTGCGATAAAAATAATCAGCCTTGTTTTGCTGATATAACCTACGGATTCTATAAAGTTTTTTGTGAGCTTTACGGATTAATTCCTGAACTCATACCACTGCGTGAGGATTTTTCAATAGCACCGGAAGATTATTACAACAAAAATGAGCCCATTTTTATTGCTAATCCAAATGCACCAACCGGATTAGCCTTAACACTCAATGAAATTGAAGATATACTCAAACATAACACAAACAGTATTGTTCTTATTGATGAGGCTTACGTTGATTTCGGAGCTCAATCTGCAATTTCTCTTATTTCAAAATATGACAATCTCATTGTTTCACGCACTTTCTCAAAATCCCGTAATCTTGCAGGCGCAAGAATCGGTTTTGCAATTTCAAACAGTGAAATAATTGCAGATCTTGCAAAAATGAAATTTTCGTTTAATCCATATAACATTAACCGATTATCTATTATTGCAGGCAAAGAATCAGTGCTTGACACTGAATATTTCAATAATTGCGTGTCAGCCATTATAGAAAACAGAGAATATACTGTCAAAGAACTAAAAAAAAGAAACTTTACCATTCTTGACTCTAAAACTAATTTCATTTTTGCTAAGCATTCAACTTTAAGCGGTGAAGACTACTATAATACACTTCGAAAAAAGAAAATTTTAGTAAGACATTTTAAAAATGAGAGAATTAAAGATTATGTCAGAATCACTATCGGTTCAAAAGAACAAATGAATGCATTACTCACTGCAACTGATGAAATTCTGAAAGGAGATAATTATGAGAACATATAATTCTTCACGAAAAACTGCAGAAACTGATATTACGCTGTCTCTGAATATCGATGGAAGCGGCAAATCCGAAATTGACACAGGTTGCGGTTTTTTAAACCATATGCTGACTCTTTTTGCAAAACATTCAAGATTTGATTTATCCGTTAAGTGTATCGGAGATACAAATGTTGATTATCACCACACAACTGAAGACATTGGTATTGTTCTCGGAACTGCAATCGCTGAATGTATCGGCGACGGCAGAGGTATAACAAGGTATGGTCATTCTGTGCTTCCTATGGATGAAACACTTATTCTTTGTGCTGTTGATTTAGGCGGAAGAGCGTATCTTAATTACGGTCTTGATATCCCTACACAGAAGGTGGGAGATTTTGATACTGAGCTTATTGAAGAATTTATGACTTCCCTAACAAGATGTGCAAAAATGAATCTCCATTTAAAACAGCTTGACGGTTCAAATTCTCACCATATTATAGAAGGTTCCTTTAAAGCACTGGCACGTGCACTTAGAATTGCCGTGTCAATTGATGAAAAATATAAAGATGAAATTCCGTCAACGAAAGGTACTATATAAATGACTGCAATTATAAATTACGGCGTTGGAAACTTATTCTCGCTGACCGGCTCATTAAAGCATTTAGGAATTGATGCTGTTGTTACAAGCAACGCTAATGATATCAGAAATGCATCCAGAATTATTCTCCCCGGCGTAGGAGCATTCGCAGATGCAAAACAAAAGCTTATTGATACGGGGCTTGTGCCTGTTCTTGATGAAGAAGTAAAAAACGGGAAGCCTCTGTTGGGTATATGTCTCGGAATGCAAATGCTGTTTGAAAAAAGCTATGAATATGGCGAACATTCCGGATTAGGTTACATAAAAGGCGACATAAGTCCCCTTGCTGCTGATATTCCGTCAGATATGAAAGTTCCCCATATTGGCTGGAACAGATTGATTATTAATGACAAAAACAATCCTATTTTAAAATATACCAATGAGGGTGATTATGTATACTATGTTCACTCTTATTACGGCAAAAACTGCGATGATTCCCTTGTTGCATATTCCGAGTATTTTATTAATGTTCCGGGCATTGTATGCAACAATAATGTATTCGGAACTCAGTTTCACCCTGAAAAAAGCGGTGAAGCAGGCCTAAAAATGTTAAAAGCTTTCAGTGAGGTTAAATAATGAGAATATTTCCTGCAATTGATTTAAGAGGCGGCAAAGTTGTGCGTCTCACAGAAGGCGACTATGACAGAATGAAGACTTACGGAAACTCTCCTGTTGAAACAGCAAAAATGTTTGAATCAATGGGCGCAAAACATCTTCATGTTGTTGACCTTGGAGCAGCAAAAGATGCCAGCGATGAAAATTTTGAAATTATCTGTCAGATTGCTAAAGAAACAGAGCTGTTCATTGAAACAGGCGGCGGAATCCGAAGCGAAGAAAAAATTAAGAAATATATTGATGCGGGTATTGACCGACTTATTCTCGGCACAGCAGCAATCAATAATTTCCCTTTTCTTTGCGAAATGGTTAAAAAATACGGTGAACACATCGCCGTAGGTGTTGACGCAAAGGACTCAATGGTTGCTGTCAACGGATGGCTTGAAGTCACAAATGTGGATTCATTCAAATTCTGCGAAAAACTCAGAGATAACGGTGTGTCAACCGTTATATATACGGATATTTCAAAAGACGGAAAGCTTTCAGGTACTAATATTGAAGCATACAGAAAGCTTAAAAAAATTGACAATCTTAATGTAATTGCATCAGGTGGTATATCATCAATGGATGACATAAAGGCTCTTTGTGAATTTGATTGCTACGGTGCTATTATTGGCAAGGCTATTTACGAAAACAGAATTGATCTTGCTGAAGTTCTATCATATGCAGGTGACGAATTATGATAACAAAAAGAATTATCCCATGCCTGGACATAAGAAACGGAAGAGTCGTTAAAGGTGTTAATTTTGAAGGAATACAAGACGTTGAAGATCCCGTCGTGCTCGCAAAGCACTATAATGACAGCGGTGCCGATGAACTCGTTTTTTACGATATCACAGCAAGTTTTGAAGGCAGAGGACTTTTCTCAGACGTCCTCAAAGATGTTGCAAGTAATATCTTTATTCCGCTTACTGTCGGTGGCAATATTAATTCCCTTGATGATTTTGACAGAGTGTTAAAAAGCGGTGCTGACAAAGTCAGTGTCAATACCGGTGCTATTAAGAATCCGCAGCTTGTATGCGATGCAGCAAAAAAATACGGAGATCAGTGCGTTGTTCTTTCTATGGATGTAAAAAGAGTCGACGGAAAATTCATGATTTTTGCAAAAGGCGGCAGAGAGAATACAGGAATTGATGCTATTGAATGGGCAAGAAAATGCACAAAAAACGGTGCCGGAGAAATCGTTGTAAACTCAATCAATACTGACGGTGTAAAAAACGGATTTGACATTGAAATGCTTGAAGCAATTTGCAATGTTGTGTCTGTTCCTGTTATCGCATCCGGCGGTGCGGGAAAGATGGAGCACTTTAAAACTCTGTTTGAAACACTGCCGGGCGTTGATGCAGGACTTGCAGCATCAATATTCCACTTCGGTGAAATAAAAATTAATGACCTTAAAAAATATCTTATCTCTCAAAACATTGAAATGAGAGTCTGAGGAGCTATTATGAATAACGATATTATTGCAAAACTCAAATTTGATGAAAAAGGCTTGCTCCCTGCTGTTGTACAAGATTTTTACACAGGTGAAGTTCTCACCGTCGCATATATGAACGCAGAGAGTCTTAATATTACGCTTGAAGAAAAAATGACTTGTTTCTACTCGCGTTCAAGGCAAGAGCTCTGGCGTAAAGGCGAAACAAGCGGCAACAGGCAGCATATTATTTCAATAAAAGCAGACTGCGACTATGATGCTCTCGTCATAAAAGTTATAAAAGACGGTCCTGCCTGTCATACAGGTAATGAAAGCTGTTTTTACAATTTAATTTACAAAAATGAAAATCAGAATGATTTTTCAATTGATGCACTTTATAAACTTATTGAAGGCAGAAAAACTGAAATGAAGGAAGGCTCATACACTACATATCTTTTCTCTAAAGGGCTTGATAAAATAATGAAAAAAGTCGGTGAAGAATGTACCGAAGTTATCATTGGTGCCGCTAAACATTCAAAAGAAGAGACGATTTATGAAATTTCCGATTTAGCTTATCATATTCTTGTTCTTATGGTAGAAATGGGGATTTCTCTCGATGACATAAGAAAAGAGCTTGACTCGAGACACGTAATTGATCACAAAGTCAAGCAGGAAACTATGCAGTAACTTCTCCGCAATAGAATACTATAGGTTTTTGAGTATGTTCCTTGTGAGCATACTCTATTGTTTTATCTGTTGCAAAGAAAAATTCTCTTGAATTTGCAACAATATTCAGTGAAGGAATAATCAATCCTAAAATTTTCAGAGGAAGATTTTTCATCTTCAGTTTAAAAATGTCGGCACATTTGCCACTCATAAGATAGATACTGCAGTTAATTATATCCTTTACTCTTTCAAATTTTGTTATGACAGAAGAATACTCTACAAGTGAATATCTCTGACAGATAATTAAACCACAATACAAGCCAAGAATAAACAACACTATGACGCTCGCTCCAAGAACAACAGCAACAAACAGGCTTATTCCGTCAGACAAATATTTATACAGCACAGCTCCAACAGATAAAGCAGGGATACAAGCTATCATCACCGTAAAAAATTTTGCAACAGTGCAATATAAATACAAGAATAACAGCTTTATTGCATAAGGAATGCTGAATCGTTTATTTTCAATGTTTTGTATTTGAGAGTAATTATATATTTTTGCAGAAAAATTCGTCCATACTGACACTAATAACAATAAAAATCCAATTAGCACTACAGATGCACATAATAATGCAGAAATATACTCATTATCAAAAACACCTAAACTTACTATTAATGATGTATCAAAAACAAAGAGATAAATTGACGATACTGAATACATAAAAAACACTAATTTCATAAGTCTTGACATTAATACTTTCACAGCACACTTTGTTATCTTCCCTTTCATACAAAGAGAGACAGATTTTTTTATCATATCATACATAAAAAGGACCTCCAGCTAAATAGTTGGAAGTCCTTTGATATTTTATACATTAAAAATCAATATTAAGTTCCCTTGCCAAATTTTTACCTAAAATCCCTTCTTTTGCCTCTTCAGGGATATCAAGATCAATTATACGCTGAATGGCTTTTTTTGTATAATCAACTTTCTTAAAAGGAAAATCAAGGCCAAAAATATGGTTATATGGTCCTGTCTGATGAACAAGCGTCTTTAATTCATCATCAGAATGGCTCCAATAGTCATAAAGTCCGTTGTCATCCATTGCAATTGATGTCCAGCCGGCAAAGGTGTTACGCACCTCATTTCTTGAATTATTTACCATTACAGCGAGCCCTTCACGGAAGAAATGATAACCACCCAAATGCTCCATACTAAAACGAAGTTTTGGAAATTTGTTTGCCATATCATCATACAGAAGCATCTGATAGTCAGCAAGCCTGTGCCAGTGAATCCCCGTGTGGAAGGACAAAAACAAATTTTTGTCCTGAGCTGCTGCATAAACTCGTTGAGCTTTTTCTCCCATTATATTAAACTCCTGATATGCCGGATGCAACTTAATTCCGTAAAAACCAAGGGACGCAATTTTTTCAACTTGCTCCTCAAGATTATCGTAATCGAAATCAATAACACCAAATCCATAAAGGTTTTTATGTGGTGCAATTTCTTTTGCCAAAAATTCATTTGTGTCCACAGTTATTCCGTTTTCCTTCAATTTATCGGCAAAAGTGGCAAAACAAACACATTTTTCTATTTCGCACTCATCCATTAATTCAAGAAGTGCATCGACACAACCATTCTCACGAAGGCACTTCGGATAGATATGTGCATGATTTGCAAAAATTTTATATTTCATTTGTAGCTCCTTTAAATAAAAGGGCGACATATCATGCCGCCCATAAATCATCAAATAAGGTTGAATAACTGATAGAACTTAAGAAGAAGAGACTTGAGGAAATCAAGAATCTGATACCAAAATGATTGTTTACCTGAAAATTCTGCATTATTTCCATTGATTTCGGAAATGGTTCCATTATCGGAAAGAGTAAGTACCATATAGCTGATATGATATGCTTCATCCTCATAAAGATAACCAATATTACCATCAGCAAGCTGAGTAAGACATGAATATGCAAAGAAATCATCATTTACGTGGTATGTGGATATCCACTCTACAACATTATCACTGCCTACAAGACCAACCATAACAACGCCATCAGCTCTTTCATAAGAGTTTGAAGGGAATGAACCGAGAATTACGCTCTTGCCGTTAATTGTTTTATCAACATTTATAAATGAAACCATACAGTTTCCGTTTGCTTTAAGGTTAAGATCAGCTTTAAATTTTGACCATGAAACACCACCGTCTGTACTGTCAGCATATGCAACATAATCACCGGCATTTCGAGCATACATACGAAGAGTGCCATCAGGAAGAGAAATGATCTGAGCTTCACTTGTCTTACCAAGTGCTAATTTAACAGATGTTTCGTTACCACGCTGCCATGTTTCACCGTTATCATCAGAATAAACAGTGCTAACATTTTCAGCAGAGCCTGCGTTATCATAGACACAGAAAATTATACGCTCTTTACCGTTAACCTGTGTAACAAAGCCTTTTCCGGGACCAATTCCGAGGAACTTTTCATCAGATTTCTTTACATCAGCAGCAATAAGCTTAATAGCACTCCATGTTTCACCGTTATCATCAGAATATCTCATTGCAAGATATGTTGTAAGATAACAGCACATTTCAGCATCATTATAAAATACATTCTGCTGAACCTCTACGCCCTCAGAGCCCTTCTGAGCCATGTAGAGAGCTTCACCGTTCTTATAAAGATTGTACTCTTCATCCACGGTATACTCCGTTTCTGAATTATCAGAAACTTTACAAACAGGGGCAAAGCCGTCATCGAAATCGCCTACATAATACTCAAATGTATTGAGTTGGTCGGAATTATCACCGGTTGTAAGAAGAAGATGATTTTTACCGTTAACTTCGGTAAATCCTGTACCCTTCTGTGCCTGATTATATCCACCGCCAGAGGGACACATATCAGTTACAATAAAAATTCTGTCAGTTGTTTTTGACTGAACAATGGCGGAATCAATAAATGAAGCACTGTCTGTTCCTGTTGCACCGTCTGAATAATCATCAAAATGATTTACAACGGAATACTGCCAATCAGAGTATCCATCCTGAGAAACAGCAACCAGAGTATCAATATTATTAGGTGAATCCATACCATGAGAGTAACGCATATCAGCCGCTGCCATTACAGAACCGTCATTAAGAGTAATGATAGCAGGAATACGATACAATTCCGAACCCATTACTCCGGATTCAAAGGGCTGTTCATATTCAACATTGGGCACTTCAGCGGCAGAAGCAGCTACACCAAGAGTTGAAACTGCAAGTGCTCCGCCGAGAATAGCAGATATAATTTTTTTCATTTCATTAGACCTCCAAGGCATAATTATAAATTAATTTTAACATTTTTGTATACAAATGTCAATTAGTTATCAAATATTTTGTACTATTTCTGAAAAAAATGCTCTTCAACTGCAGCACAAATATAATGATAAACAGGTAAATGCAATTCTTGAATTTTATATGTTTCTGTAGCAGGGACGCAAATTGCAATATCTGCAAGTTTTTTAAGTTTTCCTCCCATACTTCCTGTTAATGCAATCACCTTTACGCCTAAACCAACAGCAATTTTAGCTGCAGCTGTCACGTTTTTTGAATTTCCTGAAGTACTTATAGCGATTAGGATATCTTTTTCATCCGCAAGAGCCATAAGAGACTGTGCATAAATAAGTTCAGCATCAACATCGTTACTATAAGCAGTATTAAGAGCTGTTATTGATGGTAAAGATATTGCAGGAAGACCTGATTGTAATTTTGAGAGAAATTCATCATCAATCTGCCCGCATCTATCCATCATAAGCTTTTTTTTCTCAACAGAAATAGGTCTTTGTTTCAGAAAACCTTTCATCAATTCTCCAACTATATGGTCACAGTCGGCACAGCTTCCTCCGTTTCCGCACAAAAGAAGCTTTCCACTGTTTTTATAACATTCAATTATCGCATTTTCTGCGTTTATAATTTCGTTTTTACATTCAGACAAAACAGGATAACGTTCAATCAAATCACGAATCATTATATTTTTTCACCTCATAAAAGTGCCGTAGCAACTGCGGCAAAATCACCGATATTCTCACCCAAAACTGCGGGCAACACTTTACAGCACGATGCAGAAGCAGCAAGTGCCTCGCTATTTATAACCTGTTCAGCAGGCTGCCATAGCAAATCTCGGCTTCTTGTAAAAATACTGCCAAGAACAATAACTTCTGGATTTAATATATCGATCAAAACGGAAAGACCACGACCTAAATATTCACCGCATATTTTAAACACATTAATTGCGATTTCATCTCCTGCGGATGCCGCCTCTGCAATGGATTTTGCTGTAATATCGGATGCAGTCATTCCCTTCTTGAAATAAGAAGGATAAATGCCCCTTTGTATACTTTCAATGGCTTTTGTATAACCCAACTGAGACAATCCTCCGCCACTGCAAAAACCTTCAAATGAACCTGCTTTGCCATACCCAACAGGACCAAATCTATCAAGTCGAATATGCCCGACTTCACCTGCGTTGTCATTTGTTCCGCTGTACAATCTTCCGTCCAGTATCAAACCGGCACCGAGACCTGTTCCAAAAGTCAAAAAAATCATATTTCTGCAGCCTTTTCCTGCACCAAACTTCCATTCAGCAACAGCACAGGCATTAGCATCATTTTGTAAATGAGCGGATACTCTAAAATGAGACTCTATTTTATGTACAATATTAACATTATTCCATCCGGGAAGATTTGGTGGAGACATAATGATGCCTTTAACAGAATCAAGCGGTCCGCCACATGATATCCCGATAGAATCAGGAGAACACTCAAGAATAGAATCAGCTTTTTTTATGAGCCTATCAATCATCTCGTACGGTGAAACAGTTAAATCAGTTTCACATTTTTCTTTTTTCAAAAGCGTAATGTTTTTGCCATCCCAATCAGCAGTTACAACTGCACACTTTGTTCCGCCGATATCAAAACCTAATATATACATAATTTTCACCTTATAATTATTATACTATAGCAGATATTTCTTTTCAACACAAATTTAAGTTGTTTTATTAATTCCATTGT
>CAYVTA010000027.1:0-20661 GCA_964454355.1 uncultured Eubacteriales bacterium
CCCCTCTGATAGGCAGGTTACTCACGCGTTACTCACCCGTCCGCCACTAACTTTGGAGAGCAAGCTCTCCGCCGTCCGTTCGACTTGCATGTGTTAGGCACGCCGCCAGCGTTCGTCCTGAGCCAGGATCAAACTCTCTAAAAATTGTATCTTCACAGCTTTCGCTGCCAAAATCATTTCTAGAGCATCTAATTCGCTCTTACGTCATTTGCTGACTTCTTTTAACTCTGTCTTTTCCAGAATTGCTGTCGCAAGTTTTTCAAAACTTACTAAAAAATTTCAGGGTTCCTTTTTATCTCGTCGTTGTTTAATTTTCAAGGTTCAATAACTCTTAGAGATTTTGTATCTCTCGTTTGAGTGCCTATGTATTATATCATAGGTTTTTTCGTTTGTCAAGAGTTTTTTTAAATTTTTTTACCGTTTTATTAAGAAAGCTAGTTACTCAATCAAGGTACTGCATCTCTCGTTTGACGGCTTGCATATAATATCACATCAAAAAGCATTTGTCAACACTTTTTTTAGCTTTTTACAATTGTTTTTTTATAATACAATATATTGGTATTTTTATGTTTTTTAACCACAATTTAATCGTCATTTTTACAATACATCTACAAAAAATAGAGATATATCAACACAGGAGGATAATAAAAACATGAATAAAATCGATTTTAGATTTAGCAAAAGTTTAATAAAAAAATTATGGCAAATAATGGTAATTATACTTTTAACTCTACTTATGACTCAAATTATAGAGTATACCATAACTGTTTATAATATTATAGATAACAATTCTTCTGACAGCAGCGAAGCAGAATTTGTTTTATCAAAGGTTGGTTCAAGGGGGGATGAAGTCCGCAAAATACAAAAAAAACTTAAACAGCTTGGGTATTACAACGGAACTGTTGATGGAATATATGGCAATAATACAAAAAATGCAGTTATTGCGTTTCAAAAAAATTGTGGTATAACAGCAGATGGTATAGCAGGACCAAAAACGTTATTATATTTAGGTTTAAGTTCTTCAGGTTCTTCCTCATATTCATCTAATGACAAATATCTACTTGCAAAAGTTATAGAAGGAGAGGCAAGAGGTGAAAATTACATTGGTCAGGTTGCAGTAGGTGCTGTTATTTTAAACAGAGTTGATCATTCATCTTTTCCGGATTCCATTGCAGGTGTTATCTACCAATCGGGAGCATTTGACTGTGTTTATGATAGTAATTGGTCAGTTGAACCAAGTTCAACAGCTATTAAAGCGGCCGAAGATGCTATTAACGGTTGGGATCCTACCGGTGGAGCTATTTATTATTATAATCCAGCCAAAACAGCTAATCAGTGGATACGTTCAAAAACTGTTATAACAGTTATAGGAAGACATTATTTTGCAATATGATTGATTATAACTATATTATAAGTATTATATAATACCTATAATATAATATACATAATTTGTTTCACGTGAAACATTAAGAACAGGACATCTGTTCGTTGCATAATATTATATTGAATTGATTTTTTTATGGAGCTGATATTTATGAATTCATCATCATATTTTTTAGGAGCTAATACACCATATGGTTTTTACTCTTTATTTAGTGAATTATATAATCCATATGATGAATGGAAAATGTACATAATAAAGGGAGGACCCGGAACAGGGAAGTCAACGTTAATGAAGGCCGTAGCAGAAGAAGCTGAAAAAAGAAATATATCTGTTAATAGAATCCCTTGTTCATCTGATCCGTTAAGTTTAGACGGTGTAATTATACCAACAATGAAAGTTTCAATAGCAGACGGTACATCTCCTCATGTAGTTGAACCAATTTTTCCCGGAGTATGTGAACAAATAGTAAATTTAAGTGTATGCTGGGATACAAATAAATTAAAAGAGGATTCATCAAAAATTAAAATTATTTCCATGACAAATTCATCTGCACATAAAAAATGTATAAAGTATATGAAGACAGCTAAATTAATTAATGAAGAAATTAATAAATATATTGAACCTGCAATTAATTATGAAAAAATTGAAAGGTATACTGAAAGGTTAAAAGAACTTGACTACGATTCGAAAGGAGAGTGCGTCGCAAAAAACAGATTTTTAAGTGCTCTCACTCCATTGGGAATTGTTATTAAATATGATACATTTATTAATTCGTGCGATAAAATTATAACAATAAAAGACAATTATAATGTATCTCATTATATTATAGACTTTATTTTAAACAGATATAATAAAAATGTAATTAAATATAATTGTCCAATGAATCCTGAACACAAAACTGAACATTTAGTATTTCCTGATATCGGTTTAGGAATTTTTACATCAAATACATATCATCCAATGATAAATAAAACATACAAAACTGTTAATACAGATAGATTTATTGACAAAGATAAAATTGAAAAACATAAAAACAGTATTTCATTTCTTAAAAAAACAAAAATGGAAATGCTTAAAGAAGCTGTTGTTTCTTTACAGGCAGCAAAATCAGCTCACGATATTCTCGAAAGTTATTATATTAATGCAATGGATTTTGATAAAGTAAAAAAAATTAAAGATAATGTTATAGAAGACATATTTAAATAGAATGTTTCACGTGAAACAAAAACAAACAGCCGGCGATTAAACCGGCTGTCTGTTTGTTTGGATGTGGGTGTGAAAGAAAAAGATATGGATATATAGAATCTATGCTGAGCCAATATATTTGCTGAAATCAACCGGAGAGGTGGTCTTTTTCGGAATCCGAACAACATACTCATAATAATCATCAGTTTCATGTTGATCAGAAATTGCATCAATGCCGGCTTTCTGCATAGTATCTACCGCATGGTTAATAGTGTTTACAAATATTTTAATATCCTTGAGTTTTATAAGTTTTGGCTGAGATTTTATTACAGAAGGCTTTAAAAGAGAATCTATATAGTTATCAGTTTCAATAACATTCATGTTACTATTTATAACTTTATTAAGAACTTTTATTTGAAGGTCATCATCTTCAAGTCTCAATAACGCTCTTGCATGACGTTCTGATAAAGAATGAGCAGAAATAATTGTTCTTACTTCGGGATTAAGCTTAAGTAAACGAAGCTTGTTGGACAGGGTAGACTGGGATTTTCCTAATTGTCGGGCTATTTGCTCCTGTGTAAGTCCAAAAGTAGTAATCAGATTATTAATAGCATCTGCTTCTTCAAAAAAACTAAGATTATCTCTTTGTAAGTTTTCAATAATAGCAAATACAGCACTTTCAGAGTCACTCACAGACATCACAATACACGGAACAGTTATAAGGCCAACCATAACAGCAGCTCTCAGACGCCTTTCACCAGAAATAAGTTGATAACGTTCATAATTACGTCTGACAACAAGAGGTTGTATAATTCCATTATTCTGTATAGAAATAGCAAGACTTTCGAGTTCAGAACAATTAAAGCTTTTTCGGGGTTGATTTGGATTAGGATCGATTATATCACAGGGAAGCAGTATAATTGAACCACCACATTTATATTTAGCTGTTGAAAATTTCATGTCAAGATCACCGAAAAAAAATCAAGTCCTTAAGTACTTCCGTTTACAACAGGATAATACCATAAAGACTTGGAAAAAATACACGAATTTTGTATAGCAGAAAAATGAATTTACAATAATATTTAATGTTTTATAAAGGCTTTTTGGAGATTTGAGACATATTTCTTGGGTATTTTGGCGAAATATGCGATACTTTTTTTGATATAATTAAATTTCTTTCATCACCGTTATGAATATTATAAAAAATATCATCATATAATTCAGCTCCGACTTTCTTCAGTGCAGCGATACCGTTTACCTTTTCTTCTTCGGAAACAGAGCCTTTCATTGATATAAAATAACCGCCTTTTTTAATAAGAGGAACACAAAATTCAGATAAAATTCTTAGTTGTGCAACAGCCCTTGCAGTTGAAAAGTCAAATTTTTCACGATATTCACTCTGTCTTCCTGCATCTTCAGCTCTGGAATGTATAACATCGGCTTCAAGACCCAATTCAGACAAAACAAGTCTTATAAAATCAAGCTTCTTATTTACTGCATCAAAAAACGTAACCTTGAGCGAATCATTTACAATAAGTAAAGGCATTCCGGGAAAACCGGCACCTGTACCAACATCAGCAAGAGTGCCTTTTAGCTCACAGGGAGCAAATTTACATATTGCAAGACTATCAGCAAAATGTTTTATTACAATTTCATCAGGATCAGTTATGGCTGTAAGATTAACTTTTTCATTATAATCTACAAGTGTTTTCGCATAAGTATCAAACTTAAGAATCTGCTCATGAGATAAATTCACACCAAATTCAGCGGCAGATACAGTTAAAAGCTCTTTAGAAATAAACATTAATATAAAATCCTTCGTTAAATAGTTTAATTAGATTTTAATATTGTTGATAACTTTTGTCAAGTAAAATATACTTAAATATTTATTTAAGTAAATGCTTGAATTTAGTTTCAAACCGTGCTATAATAAATCAAAATGGTATTATAGCGTTTACAAGGCTTATACAATCGATTTTTGCAGAATATAATATAAAACCATTAACACAAAAAAATCCCATTACAGATAAATCAGAGAGGAAATTTAAAAAATGGAATCATTCGCAGAGGTATGGGAACAGGTACTCGAATATTGCAAAAGTATAATGTCGGAAACAAGTTTTAAAACTTGGATATATAAAATTGAAAACCCGGAATTTATTGACGGTAAGGTAGTTATTACATCACCGTCAGAATTCAGAAACTCAATTTTGAAAGATAAATTTAACGACACACTTAAAGAAGCTTTTGAAGCAGTTTTGGGAATTGATCTCACAATAGAATTTCAGGTCAAAACAGAGCAGGAACAGCCTGCAACAGAAAACAATGAAGAAGAACAACGTCCTGTTGCAGTAAAAGACGCTTATTCAAATTTCAGTTTTGATAACTTTATCGTAGGCTCATCAAATAAATTAGCTCATGCAGCTTCATGGAGAGTTGCAACAGCAGGACTGGGAACTGTATACAATCCTTTATTTATATACGGACATTCAGGACTCGGAAAAACCCATCTCGTTATGGCTATAAGAAATGAATTAAAAAATCGAAACAAGGATATAAATATAGTATATACAACAAGTGAAAACTTCCTTAATGAATTCATTTCATGTATCGGTACAAAAGATAACAAGCTGTTCAGAGAAAAATACAGAAGTGCTGATGCTCTTTTTATTGATGACATTCAATTTTTTAAAGGAAAAGAATCAACACAGGAAGAGTTTTTCCATACTTTTAATGATCTTATCAATGCCGGCAGACAGATCGTCATTACATCCGACCGTCCTCCAAAAGAAATTGAAGGTCTTGACGACCGAATAAAAACAAGATTTGAAAGCGGTTTGGTTGCAGATATTCAGCCTCCTGACATCGAAACAAGAACAGCTATTATAATGAAAAAGGCAAAGGACAGCAATTTAAAACTTTCCAATCAGATGATTAATTACATAGCTGAAAGAATTAAAGAAAATATCAGACAAATTGAAGGTACGATTAATAAAATAGCAGCAATGCAGTCACTTTACGGTATTGAACCCACAATGGGCAGCATTCAGCAAATTATTCACGATATTGAAACTGACAGCAGACCTGTTTCTGCATTAGTAGACGAAATTATTGAAAGTGTCGCCGATAAATACGACCTTACAAAGTCTGATATTATTTCAGAAAAGAGAAATGCCAATATTTCCCTTGCAAGAAATGTGGCAATGTATGTAATCAGAGAAGTCACAGGACTTTCTCTTGAAAATATAGGAAATAAATTCGGCGGTAAAAAACATTCAACAGTTAAACATTCAATTGATATTGTTGAAGAAAAAATGACTCGTGATGTAAAGTTTAAGAATACTGTTTATAATATTGTAAAACAGTTTAAAGACAACTAAGTTTTAAACAAGTTTTTAGTTTTAAACAACAGTTTTTGAACATTATCGACATTATTTTTATTTTCTATTTTAGAATTATACTTTTATACAGCATATCATCATTGTTTTAAACATCAAATTAAAGTCTTAAAATAAAGCAAAATAAGCCTTTTTAAGCATTTTGAACAGTTTGAACAGCCCCTACTTCTTATACTACTATACAAGTATAGTTATGTTATGTAGACGTTGTCAAACAAAAAAGTTAAGAAGGGAGATGTGCGGTTAAAAACAAATGTAGAAAACCGCACCGTCACTTAAAATGAAAATTATCTGCAATACTTCCATTCTTGCCGAAGCGGCATCAAACGTGCAAAAAGCCGTTATGACAAAAACAACAATGCCCATTCTTGAGGGTATTCTTTTCACAACAAATGAAAACGGGGTCAAGCTTACGGGATATGACCTTGAAATAGGCATAGAAACTGTCGTTGAAGCTGATGTTATAGAGGAAGGTTCTGTTATTCTTAATGCAAAGACTTTTTGCGATATTATCAGACATATTCCCTATGATAAAGTAATATTTGAAACAGATGATAAACTTCAGTGCAAGATATATTGCGGAGATATTGAATATTATATGACTGGTATCAGTCCTAAAGATTATCCTGAGCTTCCCGTAATCGTAAACGGTAAAGATATAGAAATATCACAGAAAATTCTCAAGGATATGATTAAAAAAACTATATTCTCCGTTGCAATTAATGATGTAAGAGTTATTCATAAAGGTATAAAATTTGAAATTCATCCCGGTGAAATAAGACTCGTTGCCATCGATTCGCACAGAATAGCAGTAAGAAAAGAATTTATTGAGTATAACGGAGAAGATTTAGCTTTTGTTGTTCCTTCAAAAACAATGAGTGAAATAATGAAGCTTATTCCTGAAGAAGATAAATTCATAAAAGTGGGACTTGGAAGAAGACATATTCTTTTTGAAATAAACGGTTATACAATAATTTCAAGACTTCTTGAAGGCGAATTTATGAATTACGAGTCAATAATTCCTCAAGATTTTAATACTGTTGTAAGAGCTAATACTAAAAATCTTATTGACTGTATTGAACGTGTGTCTCTTATTATAACAGATCGCTTTAAAGCACCTCTTAAAATGGAATTTAAAGAAGAAGAGCTTAGAGTTTCAACAGCAACAGCACTGGGTACTGCTAATGACAAGCTTGATGTTTCAGTTGACGGTAATTCTATTGAAATAGGTATTCAGTCAAGATATATTCTTGATGCTTTGAGAGCGGGCGAGGAAGAAGAAGTTTTAATAAATATGGTAAATCCTCTTAAACCTATTATAATTGTTCCTACGACCGGAAGTTCATTTATGTACCTTATACTTCCTGTAAGATTAACATAAACAATAATTTAGAATTATGTTGATATATCGTAGGTGAGCTCCTACGAGTATAAATTAGATTATAAATTATTGTTAACAGGTGTAATATATGAAAAAGGTTATAAAAGTTAAAGCAATAAAAAAAGAACAAAAAACTGTTTATATTGACACTGATTTTATAAAGTTGGATTCACTTCTGAAGCTTTGTGATATTGCACAAACTGGTGGTCATGCTAAAATTCTGATTCTTGACGGTGCTATTGAAGTAAACGGTGAAGTTTGTGACCAAAGAGGCAGAAAAATCAGACCCGGTGACAGTATCAGATTTGAAAATACTGTCTATTCCGTCGAATCAAAATGAACGTTACACATATCAACATAAAAAATTATAGAAATATAAGTGAAATGGAGCTTTATCCTGACGAAGGGGTAAACATTATTTTCGGTGAGAATGCTCAGGGTAAGACTAATCTTCTTGAAAGTATATGGCTTTTCAGCGGTTTTCGGTCTTTCAGAGGTTCAAAAGATAATGAGCTTATAAAATTCGGTGAGGATTTTCTTAAATCGGAAATTAATTTTTACGGTTCCGGAAGAGATCAGAATGCCAAGCTTATTATAAGCCGTCAATCGAAAAAAATACTTCTCAATTCAGTTCCTCTTACTGCCGCATCAAAGCTTATCGGCAATTTTAATTGTGTTGTATTTTCTCCAGCGTATCTATCTCTTGTAAAAGGCAGTCCTTCAGAAAGACGCAGGTTTATAGATTCAGCAATTTGTCAAATAAAGCCCTATTATACTAAAATCATTTCAGACTATAACAAAATTCTTATTCAGAGAAATTCATTTCTTAAAGATTTAAAATACAATAATGGCTCTTATGATTTTCTTGATATATGGAACGAAAAGTTAGCTCAAAATGCTGCGGTTATTGTAAATGAAAGAATTAATTATATAAAAAAACTGTCTTGTGAAGCTGCAAAAATTTATTCGGGACTTTCCGGTGAAAAGGAAAAAATGAGCGTTAAATATAAAATGCGTATTTCCTCAAACAGATATGAAACAGTCAGCGAAAAAATTGATAGCTTAAAAATAATTGATTTGCTTAAACAGAGTGAAAACAATGATATAATGTACGGAAGTACGAATATAGGCACTCATCATGATGAAATTGATATAAAAATAGACGGTGTATCAGCAAAAAGCTTCGGTTCACAGGGGCAGCAAAGATCTGCGGCACTTTCATTAAAGCTGGGAGAAGCAGAGATTCTAAAAGATATCACAGGTGAAAGACCCGTTGCTCTGCTTGATGATGTTATGAGTGAACTTGATGTTAACCGACAGGATTATATTCTTAATCATATAAAAGATTGGCAGGTTTTTATTACCTGTTGTGAGCCTTCAACAGTGCTCAGGCTTTGTAAAGGTAAAACTTTTGAAATAAGTAACGGAGGGCTTAAATAAAATGTATTTACATCTTGGACAGTCCACTGTTATAACAACAAAAGAACTTATCGGTATTTTTGATATGGATAATACCACAGTTATGAAGTCTACAAGAGACTATTTGACAAAAGCGGAAAAAAGCGGTCAAGTTGTAAATGTATCCTATGAATTACCCAAATCATTTGTAGTATGTACTGATAAAGCCGGTAATTCAAAAAAAGTATATATTACTCAGATTTCGCCTTCAACTCTTCTTAAAAGAGCGAAATCAAGACAGTTTGAATAAATCCGAAAAAAGAAAGGATGTTTTTTTTGGACGAAGAAAAAAAGGAATTTAATGCTGCCGAGTTTGAACAGAAAGACAGTATTATGCAGGAAGAAGAAAATATAGAAAAAATGGATACGGCTGTCACCGAAGAGTATGGTGCCGGTCAGATTCAGGTTCTTGAAGGACTTGAGGCTGTTCGTAAGCGTCCCGGTATGTATATCGGTTCAACGGGTGAAAGAGGTCTTCATCATCTTGTTTATGAAATTGTAGATAACTCTATTGACGAAGCTCTTGCAGGTTATTGTACTCATATTGAAGCTGCAATTCTTCCCGGAAATATTATAGAAGTAAAAGATAACGGACGAGGTATTCCGGTTGATATTAACGAGCAACAGGGACTTCCTGCTGTAACTGTCGTTCTTACAGTGCTTCATGCCGGCGGTAAATTCGGCGGTAGCGGTTATAAGGTTTCCGGCGGTCTTCACGGTGTTGGTTCTTCAGTTGTTAACGCCCTTTCAGAGTGGCTTGAGGTTGAAGTTTCAAGAAACGGAAATGTTTATAAACAGAGATTTGAAAGAGGTAATATTGTAACTGACCTTGAAATTGTAGGCACGAGCGAAGAAACAGGTACTCTTATCCGTTTTAAGGCTGATCCGGAGATATTTACTGACACAACAGTATACAGTTTTGAGACTCTTCAGAGAAGACTTCGTGAAAGTGCATTCCTTAATGCAGGCTTGTCTATAACTCTTTCCGATTACCGTGACGACGAAAATCCGGTTGATGAGGTTTACTGTTATCACGGCGGTCTTTCAAGCTTTGTAACTTTTGAAACTGAAAGCAGAGGTCTTACTGCTATTCACGAAAAGCCTATGCATTTTTCAACTGTTGTAGGCGATAAATATGCAGAAGTAGCAATGCTTTACAATGACGGATATAATGAAACAATACTTTCGTTTGCGAATAATGTCAGAACTATTGACGGCGGTACTCATGAAGAGGGCTTTAAACGTGCTCTTACAAGAGTCTTCAATGATTACGGAAGAAAGTACGGTTTGCTTAAGGAAGCGGACAAAAATCTTTCAGGTGATGATGTTCGTGAAGGAATTTGCTGTGTAATCAGCGTAAAGCTTACGGAAGCTCAATTTGAGGGTCAGACAAAGGGTAAACTGGGTAATACAGAAATGACTCAGATCGTATCTCAGCTTATCTATGATAAGGTTATGACCTATTTTGAAGAAAATCCTTCAGTTGCAAAGATGATTTTCAATAAATCTCTTGATGCTTCAAGAGCAAGGGAAGCTGCAAGAAAAGCAAGAGAAAATGCAAGAAGAAAAACAGCTCTCGGCGGAAACTCTCTTCCCGGTAAGCTTGCAGACTGTATAGATAAAAACCCCGAAAATACTGAAATTTATATCGTAGAGGGTGACTCTGCGGGCGGTTCGGCAAAGGGCGGAAGAGACAGAAATATTCAAGCTATTCTTCCTCTTTGGGGAAAGATGCTTAACGTAGAAAAAGCAAGACTTGATAAGGTTATCGGAAATGACAAGCTTTCTCCCGTTGTAACAGCTCTTGGTGCAGGTATTGATGAAGATTTTGATATAAACAAGCTTCGTTATCATAAAATAGTTATCATGGCCGATGCCGACGTTGACGGTGCTCATATCAGAACACTTCTTTTGACATTCTTCTTTAGATATATGCGTCCTCTTATTGAACACGGCTATGTTTATATTGCACAGCCTCCTCTTTACAGACTTACTAAGAATAAGAAACACTATTATGCTTATTCTGATGAAGAAAGAGATGCATACATGGAAAAGCTCGGTCAGTGTGATATTCAGCGTTATAAGGGTCTTGGTGAAATGGACTCTGAACAGCTTTGGGAAACAACAATGAATCCAAAAACAAGAATTATGCTCCGTGTAACTCTTGATGATGCTATCGAAGCTGACAAGACATTCTCAATTCTTATGGGTGATAAGGTTGAACCCAGAAGAGAGTTTATTGAACAGAATGCAAAGTATGTTCAGAACCTTGATATTTAATTAAATGGCGAATCCGTAAAGGAGTTTAAAATTTATGGACGAAAATATTAAAGACGGTAATAATATCGAAGAAACAGCTCAAGATGCTGTTCTTAATGTAAGTGATGAATCTTCCGGCGGAAAACTTATAGATATTGACCTTAATAAGGAAATGAGAAAGTCTTTCCTTGATTATTCTATGTCTGTTATTACTTCGAGAGCTTTGCCTGATGTAAGAGACGGACTGAAACCTGTTCACAGGCGTATTCTTTATACTATGTTTGAAAACAGGCTTATGCCTAATACAGCTTATCGTAAATGTGCCGATACCGTCGGTTCTGTTCTTGGACGTTACCATCCGCACGGTGACTCTTCTGTTTACGATGCTATGGTTCGTCTTGCTCAGGATTTTTCTCAGAGATATGTTCTTGTTGACGGTCACGGTAACTTTGGTTCAGTGGACGGTGACCCGCCTGCTGCTTACCGATATACAGAGTCAAGAATGAGTAAGCTTTCTCTTGAAATGCTTACAAATATAGATGAAGAAACTGTTGATTTTGTTCCCAACTATGATGACCGTTTGAAAGAGCCTACAGTTCTTCCTTCAAGATTTCCCAATCTTCTTGTAAACGGATCAACAGGTATTGCTGTTGGTATGGCAACAAATATACCGCCTCATAATCTAAAAGAAACGGTTGATGCTCTTTTTTATCTTATGGATAATCCCGATGCATCCGTTGCAGAGCTTATGGAACATATAAAAGGACCTGATTTTCCCACTGCAGGCATAGTTATGGGTAAATCCGGTATAAGAGCAGCTTATGCTACAGGCAGAGGAAAAATCCAGCTTCGTGCAAGGGCTGAAATTGTTGAAGGTAAAAACGACAGATATAAAATCGTTGTAACTGAGCTTCCTTATCAGGTCAACAAGGCAAGACTTATCGAATCCATTGCTGACCTCGTTAAAGATAAAAAGATTGAAGGAATTTCCGACATAAATGACTATTCTGACCGTAACGGTATAAATATGGTCATTGATCTTAAAAGAGATGCAAATCCCCAGGTAATTCTTAATCAGCTTTTCTCTTTCACCCAGCTTCAGATAAGCTACGGAGTTATTCTTCTTGCTCTTGTTAACGGTGAGCCAAAAATACTTACTCTTAAAGAGATACTTAATCACTATATTGACCATCAATGTAATGTTATTGAAAGAAGAACACGTTTCAGACTTCGTAAAGCTGAAGAAAGAGCACATATCGTTGAAGCTTTAATTAAAGCTCTTGATATTATCGACGAAGTAATTGCAGTTCTGAAAAAGTCAAAGAGCGTTCAGGAAGGCAAACAGGCTTTGATGGATAATTTCGGATTTGATGAGATCCAGGCTACTCACATCGTTCAAATGCGTCTTGGACAGCTCACAGGTCTTGAAAGACAGAAGCTTGAAGACGAAATGGAAGAGCTTCGTGCAAAAATAGCCGAGTACAAAGAAATACTTTCATCACATGAGAAGGTTCTCGAAATCATAAAAACAGAGCTTTCCGAGCTTCGTGACAAATATGGTGATGACAGAAGAACAGAAATTCAGAATGTCAGCGGAGAAGTTGATATTGAAGATCTTATTCCCGAAGAAAACTGTATTTTCACTCTTACAACTATGGGATATATCAAGCGTCAGCCCGTTGATACCTATAAGCTTCAGAAAAGAGGCGGTAAGGGCGTTATTGGTATGACAAGAAGGGAAGAGGATGTTGCAGAAACAATGTTCTCCTGCTCTACTCATGACTATATTATGTTCTACACCACAAAGGGTAAGGCTTACAGACTTAAGGGCTATGAGATTCCTGAAGGCAGCAGAACAAGCAAGGGTATGAATGTTGTAAATCTCCTTCCTCTTGAGGCGGAAGAAAAAATTTCTGCCATGATAAGAGTTCCCCGTGATGATTCCGAGGAAAATACACAGGATATGTACCTTTGTATGTTTACAAGAAAAGGTATTATTAAAAGATCTTCTCTTTCTGAGTACAAAACTATCCGTAAAACAGGTATTATTGCAATCAATCTTGACGATGATGACGAGCTTGCATGGGTTAAGCTTACCCATGGTAATGACGATATTCTTATTGCTACAAAGAAGGGTATGTCTATCCGATTCAATGAAAATGATGCAAGACCCATCGGCAGAACTGCAAGAGGTGTAAGAGCAATCAGCCTCAAAGATGGCGATGAAGTTGTAGGAATGGATATAATAACAGATGAAAGCTGTGTTCTTACCGTAAGTGAAACAGGCTACGGCAGACGCAGTATGGGTTCCGATTACAGAGTTCAGTCGAGAGGCGGATTAGGTCTTATAAACTACCGTACCGAACAGTATGGCGAGGTTGCAGCTTTGAGAGTTGTAAATGAAGAAGATGATATCGTAATTATTTCTTCTGACGGTGTTATTATCAGAATTCCCGTTAACAGTATCAGCGTTTTTGCAAGACCTTCTAAGGGCGTAAGAGTTATGAAGGTAAAAGACAGTGAAAGAGTTGTTACACTTACAGAAATTGAACACAGTGATGAGGAAACTGAATCCGAAGATGATTCTTCCGAAAACGCACAGGAAAATAACGAATAATTTATTTTTCAAGCGAGGGTTTGGATATGGATAAAAGAAAAAATACAAGTGAGGTCGTAGATATACCTCTTAAAACGAAAAAAACAAAAAAAGTTTTGATTATAGTTGTATCAGTAATTCTTGCTCTTGTCATTATAGGGTTTGGTTCAATTATGATTTACATGAACTCGTTGGGTATAAATTTCCATGATATAGGTGATATTATAAATGATACCGAGCTTGAAACAAGCGATGATACCCTTTTTGATGATATTGAAGAAGATGATGAAGATGAGTATTACTCAATCATCAATGCTGTCAGAGGTGATAACCATCTTTCTTCCACACTTTATGATTGGTATAACAACGGCGGCGAAATTATGGCATCAAAAAATGTTATCAACATTCTTATTATCGGTGTTGACAGCAGATCAGGAACAATTACAGGTAACAGCGATGTTATGATGCTCGCTTCGCTTAATAAAAAGACTGAAACCATAACCCTTTGTTCTTTCCTTCGTGACAGTTATTCGTATTTTGAATCATCAAACGGAGCCGGTTATTATTCAAAGCTTAATGCTGCATTTTCCTACGGCGGTGCTGAATGTCTTGTAAATGCAATTGAAAATAATTTTAAGGTTTCAGTTGATTATTTTGTTGCAATCGACTTCACAGGTTTTGAAAAGGTTATTGATGCGATTGGCGGCATTACTCTTGATGTTACTAAAGCAGAAGCAAAGGCAATGCAGAATTACGGAAAAATAACAGGTGTTCCCTACGGTGAAGGCGTTACTCTTAACGGCGAACAGGCTCTCTTATTTGCAAGAATGAGAAAAATATACACTACCGGTGATGTTCAAAGAACAGAAAACCAGCGTAAGGTTATTAATGCTATAATTCAGAAAGCAAAAGATCTTGATATTTCAGATCTTAATGAAGTTGCACAGTCTTTGGGTGAGTATGTTTATACCGATTGTTCAATGACAAAAATAATATCATTGGGAACAAATGCAATTCTCGGCAAGTGGTATAATTATGAAATCAATTCCGTTGATGCTCCTCCTGAAAATGCCCGTGAAGCTTACAACGGAAATGCATGGATGTGGATTGTTGATTATCCAATCTCCGCACAGTACGTACAAAACCAGATATACGGAGCAAGCAACATTGTAATTGAATAATGTAAAATGTGTAATGCATAGCTTTAATATTATGCATTATCAAAAAACAGAAAGGACGGATTAAAATGGCTTTTAAACATGAGAATTTGAAAGGTAAAGTAGCAGTTGTAACCGGTGGAGGCGGTGTACTTTGCAGTGCATTTGCTAAAGATTTGGCTGCTCAGGGCGTTAAAGTTGCGGTTCTTGACCTTAATAAAGATGCAGCTCAGGCTGTTGCCGATGAAATTACGGCAAACGGAGGCACTGCTGTTGCTGTTGCCTGTAATGTGCTTGAAAAAGAAAGTCTCGATACTGCAAGAAATGAAGTAAATGAAAAATTGGGTACCTGCGATATTCTTATCAACGGTGCAGGCGGAAACAATCCCAAGGGAACAACATCGAAAGAAAAGCTTGAGCTCAGTGATATTGCAGAAAAGGCAGAAGGCGTAAAAACATTTTTTGATCTTGATGCAAAGGGAATTGAGTTTGTTTTCAACCTTAACTTTTTGGGAACTCTTCTTACAACTCAGGCGTTTGCTATTGATATGGTTGGTAAACAAAATACCACTATTATCAACGTTTCCTCGATGAATGCTTTTCGTCCTCTTACAAAAATTCCTGCATATTCCGCAGCGAAGGCAGCTATTTCCAACTTTACTCAGTTTATGGCTGTTCATTTTTCTGAAGTCGGTATAAGAGTTAATGCTCTCGCACCCGGTTTCTTCTCAACAAATCAGAATAAGACACTTCTTTTCAATGAAGACGGTTCACTTACGCCCCGTTCAGAAAAGATTATCGGTCATACTCCTCTGGGACGTTTCGGAACTCCTGAAGACCTGACCGGTGCACTCCTTTTCCTTGCAGATGAGACATATTCAGCGTTTGTAACAGGCGTTATTCTTCCCATAGACGGTGGTTTTGCGGCTTATTCCGGTGTATAAATATTATATGGATTTTGGAATTGATAAAATTAAGGGGGATTTATAATGTTAGAAAAAATTATTGCATTTTTTATGTCAATTATAACCTTTTTTGCATCCCTGTTCGGAATCAATATGAACAAAGTTATTTCTTTTGAAGATATTTCATACGGTGAAAACAGCCGACAGGTTTTGGATTTGTATATTCCCGAGAACAATGACGGAACAGCAGGACTTATTCTTTATATTCACGGCGGTGCATGGATAAGCGGCGATAAAAGTGCTTACTCTTCAACTGCTGAAGATGTTGCAAAGAATTACGGCTATGCAACTGCATCTATAAGTTACCGTTATCTGTCAGAAGATGTTGATATGTATGATATTCTTGACGATATTCAAGCGGCTGTTTCTAAAATTAAGTCTCTTGCTGCAGAAGAAAACGTTGAAATCAATAAGATGCTTCTTACAGGTCATTCCGCAGGTGGACATCTTTCATTGCTCTATGCTTACTCAAGAGCTGATGTTTCTGCAATCGAGCCTGTTGCCGTTGTAGATTTCAGCGGACCTACTGATCTTACTGAGTCTGAATATTGGACAAATGCTCTTGGTGCTGATATGGTAGCTCAGCTTATCAGTTGGGGTACCGGTGAAAGCATTTCATCTATAGAAGATGTTGAGACATATAAAGATGAAATTCTTGCAATTTCTCCTATTAATTATGTTGATACGGCAGTCCCCACGGTTATTGCTCATGGTGAAAAAGACTCTATAGTACCTTATCAGAATGGTGCTGATCTTGCTGATGCACTTGAGAATGCAGGTGTTAAGTATGATTTTGTAACATACCCCAATTCTGACCATGATCTGGGTGATGACTCGGATTGTGCAAAAAAAGCTACATCATTAATGGAAGAATATGCAGCTGAATACTTAAAGTAAATTAATACCTGGGTAAATAAAAGATCCACTTTGATTTTTAAAGTGGATTTTTTATATTATTCTTTTGCATATATTCATGCATTGCCTCAGCCACTATTTTGCTGTGAGCTACGGCTTCTACCACTGTTCTTGCTCCGTTTACAACATCACCTGAAGCAAAAACTCCGGCACGGCTTGTCCTGCCTTTTTCATCTGCGACCAGAAGCCCTCTTTCATTAGCTTCAAGACCTTCTGTTGTTGAAACGATTGCATTTTGAGGTCCCTGACTGATGGCAATAATTATACTGTCGGCTTTATAAAGCTTATCCGAGCCTTCAATTTCAGTGAGAACACCGTTTTCGTCTTCACTCAATGAACGAAAAATAACGCCCTCGTCAACAATTTCAACAGGCTTTCTGTTAAACTCAAAATTTACACCCTCAAGCTTGGCGTAACTGTATTCATATTTGCTGGCTCTTATTGTTTTTCTCATAGAAAAACAGGTAAGATTTTTAGTACCTTTTCTAAGTGCTGTGCGAGCAACATCCATTGCCGCATTACCTGCACCGATAACGATTACCGATTCGCCTAATTTGTAGCTGTCAGGATTGCTCAGATAATTTATTGCAAAGTGTACGTTTCCGTTTGTTTCACCTTTTATATGAAGAGCATTTGGTTTCCATACTCCCGTACCGATAAAAATGGCTTTATAACCGTCACGGAAAAGATCGTCAATTCCGATGGTTCCGCCGATTTTTGTGTTCGGGCGGATTTTTATACCCTTAAGCTCCATATGCCTGTACTGAAAATCGTCAATTATTGATTTCGGCAATCTGAATTCAGGAATACCGTAGCGCAAAATACCGCCGATTTTATCTCTGTCTTCAAAAACCGTGACTTGATAGCCGTAACGAGCAAGAATGATTGCAATTGTAAGCCCCGCAGGACCTGAACCCACAATGGCGGCTTTGATTCCGTTTGACGGCGCAGGACCCGAGGTCATTTTCGGTGCGTATGTGCTTGAGATATAGTCTTCTATTGCTGAAAAGTGAACGGGATTTCCTTTTTTGTTAAGAATACAGTTTCCTTCACATTGATTTTCATGGTTGCAGATAAGACTGCAAACTGTTGTAAGTGGATTATTTTCAAAAAGAAGTCTGCCGGCTTCGTTGAGTTTGTTGTTTTTTAAAAGCTGAATAACTTGTGGAATTGGGGTGTTTATGGGACAGCCTTCCCGACACCGTGGGTTTTTACAATTTAAGCATTTGTTAGCTTCATCCATAACGTGCAGTGACATTTTATTTCCTCCCGTAGCTATATTGTGCAAAAAAACAGGAAATAAACAAAAGCCGTTAAAGTTGAATTTATCAATAATTTATGATAAAATACAGACAGTGGTTCAATTTATAGGCGAACTGAAAAATGAGGGAATAAAATGAACAACAGAGATTGGTTTAGGTCGGCTCAATACGGAATGATGGCACACTGGGGACTGTATTCTGTTTTAGGCGGAGAGTATAATGGTCGCAGAGTACTTGATTATGCAGAGTGGATTCAGAGTAACATTCCCATACCTAATGCGGAATATTCAAAGCTTGCAAAAATCTTTAATCCCATTTATTTTAATGCGGATGAGTGGATACGTCTTGCACGTGATTGCGGAATGAAGTATTTTGTCTTTACTTCAAAA
Source organism: uncultured Eubacteriales bacterium (assembly GCA_964454355.1). Taxonomy (GTDB): domain Bacteria; phylum Bacillota; class Clostridia; order Oscillospirales; family Acutalibacteraceae; genus UBA1081. The sequence continues at coordinate 18,350 of CAYVTA010000027.1, forward strand.
CATCATGACGGCTTTGCAATGTTTAAATCAAAGGCGGATTCTTTCAATGTCGTTGATGAAACTCCCTTTGGAAGAGATGTTGTTGCCGAGCTTGGTGAAGCCTGTTATAAATACGGACTGAAGTTTGGACTTTATTATTCTCAGGAGCTTGATTGGCATCATCCCCACGGAGGCGGTTACACCAATTTATCCGGTTGTTCGGGCACATCATGGGATAACAATTGGGATTTTCCGGACAGAAGCAAGAAGGATTTTTCGATTTGCTTTGAGGAAAAAATTAAACCGCAGGTCAAAGAAATTCTGACCGGCTACGGTGATTTGTGTCTTATATGGTTTGATGTTCCTCATACCATAACAAAGGAGCAAAGTCTGGAGCTTAATTCGCTTGTAAAAGAGTATCAGCCTGAATGTCTTATTAATTCCAGAATCGGTAACGGTGCTTACGATTATGTATCTTTAGGTGATAACGAATATCCGTCAGAATTTTCTGTTGATGAAAACGCAGATCCCAACAGTCTTGATGGGTTTAAGTATTCTCCCTACGGTCTTTATGAAACAGCCGGAACACTCAACAGCTCATGGGGTTATAAATATTATGATCAGAATTGGATATCTCCTCAAGAAATTGCTCAAAGACGAAAAAAACTCAATAATCTCGGAATAAATTATCTTCTCAATGTGGGTCCTGACGGTCTTGGGCGAATCCCCTCATTTTCTGCTGAAGTGTTGATTAAGGCTAATGACATTCAAAGATAATTTATAAATTATAAAAGGATGAGAGATAACGATGTCATATAATAAAAAACCTGAGATGATACTGTTTGATGTAGGCGGAACCTTGTTTGATGACGGCAAGTGTATTCCTGTTGACGGGCTTAGTAAATTGAGACTCATGGCTGATAATCCCGAAATTACAAACGAGGAAGAATTAGCATTTCTTTGGAGTAAATATATGGACGAGGTCGCAGGCTTGAAGTCAAAATCCGATATAACTTTAGATGTGCCTTTGTCGGCACCCATTAAATATGTTACAATGCTCACAGGTCTTCATTTCAGCATACCCATGGCTCAGCAGGAAGAAATATTTGACCGTTATAATTCTACACGAAAGATTATTGACGGTGTTCCGGAATTGCTTGATACTTTGGCACATTTGAAAATCCGCACTGCTGTTATCAGCAATAATGCCATGAGTGGAGAAAGCCTTGCACTTGCAATTAAACACCGGATTCCTGCTGCAAAGTTTGAGTTCTGTCTGACCAGTGCCGATATACTTTTTACAAAGCCTTGCAGTGATATTTTTACTTTGGCGGCAAAGTATGCGAATATCGACGTAACTGATTGCTGGTATTGCGGAGACGGACGGATTCCCGATGTTGACGGTGCAAAAAACAGCTCAATGACTCCCGTTCTTCTTGACAGAAAAAGTGAACTTCCTTTTGAAATGCGAACTGACGGCGGCAGGGGAGAATACCTGACGGTAAATAATTGGAATGTACTGAGAGAGTACATACTCAAGCTTTGAATGACATTTTTCTTTACATTATACCGCATTTGTGTTACAATAAATCCGATATACGCAAAACAATGAGGTGACTGCAATGATTTTATACATAATCCGTCACGGTGAGCCCGGACATGACGGTGCGTTGACTGAAAAGGGTTGGAAACAGGCTGAAGCTGTAGGCAGAAGAATGTACAAAGCCGGAATTGATGATATTTATACATCTCCCATTTTAAGGGCGATGCAGACAAGTGAGCCTGCCTGCCGAATGCTTGGACTTACCGCAGGTATTGAAGAGTGGGCACACGAAATAGGAGACGAGCGTATTACAACATTCCCCGACGGTGTAAGAAAGTCTATATCCTTCGTGCAGAATACATATTTTCTTGAAAACGGCAATATGAATCTTCCGTATGATAAGGCATTTGATTGTGAACCGTTCACACAGTCTGAAATGAAAGCTGCTGTTGATTATATTGAAAAAAACGGCAATGAATTTCTTGAAAGATTGGGTTATAAAGAGGAAAACGGTGTTTATCGCATCCTTGAGCCTAACGATAAAAAAGTTGCACTGTTTTGTCATTCTGCATTTGCAAGAGCATGGATATCACGTCTTTTGCGTATACCAATTAACATTATGTGGGCAGGATTTGACTATGAACACAGCGGCGTTACGGTTCTGGAATTTGAAAATACTGAAAACGGAATAACAGCACCTACCTGTTTGAGATATTCCGACACTTCACATCTTTATGCAGAAGGTTTAGAACCGTTGTTTAACGAAAAAGTTGAGATGTAAATATGAAAA
>CAYVTA010000028.1:0-20002 GCA_964454355.1 uncultured Eubacteriales bacterium
ATAGGTTATGGCAATCTTTGCAGCAACAAAACGTATAAAGTGCTTTAGAGCATATTCAGGTCTTTGGAAATCACGAAAAGAAGCCGTGCTTTTAAAAACACTCATAGCAAAAAAGAGGACAAGTAATCCTAATCCGATAGCCTGCAGTCCTCCGTTTATACCTACCACAATATTCCATATATCTCCGCCCTTGAAGCTTTGGGGTGAGGTCGTGACAAGGTCCCATATTTCCATCATTTTATTGTTCCAGGTATTAAAGGCATTTTCCAAATTCGCCACAATCCAGTTATCGCTCAAATATTTTCACCTCCTGTTTACACAAAAAGCCACCGTTTGAAACGATGGCTTTTAACTATTGAATTTTTGCGTTACTTTAACAATTCGTTTTTTTCAATATAAGATAGCATTTTAGTCTATATAAATCTTCGGGTATATCCCTTATCTTCGCGTATACATCTCAATGCCAGTTCATGTTCGTCAACCGAAGTTAAATTAACGGAATCACACTCTACGCTTATGTTCCATCTGTTATTAAGCTTAAAACTTAAAACCTCTGCGGAACCTTCCGGGCAATCAAAATCAAACCCTATTTCAATCTCGCACTCCACCTCTGCGTATCCGTTTTCAAAATCTAAATCTGCATAACTCACATAGATATATTCTCTATCTTCACTATCCCATATCGAGTTATCTTCATCTAAAACTTCTCCGTGTCCTGCAACTTTCAATCTTGCCGTAGCTTTAATCAGTATAGAATCTCGTGAGATTTTTAACGGTATAAACCCATCATCTATATCGATGACTTCAACACTATCAATTTCCAAATCTTCTGTAAATTCATATTCCTCAAGCTCATAAGCCTCAAATTCAGCATCTTTCTGTGCTTTTAAAATCAAATCTTCGTATACAGCTTTAAATATATCATCTAACATCTCCTGACTCAATATGCATTCAATATTATTAATCATTGTAATTGCTTCATCTATACTTTTACAAACAATTACATTTTTAATATCTTTAAATGCATTTTCCCAATCATTGTCATTTGATACTACTAGCAAAACATCATTATAATGCTCCTCAAGGTACTCTTTAGCCGACTCTATTACAAAAGCATCCGGGAATTCATGTTTTTTCTTTCCTATTTCTGCAAATGGAGGCTTTGCAGAGAAATATAAATCGAAAACAATTGACGGATCAGGATAATCAAGATTAACGGCTTTTTTCATTATCTCATTATATTCCAACACCACTGCCGATTTTAAATCATAACTTATAATTTCTTCTATTATATCCTCATTATGACCAAAACTTTTTAAAACATTTTTGTTTTTGTGTACCTGTGATATCAAATTTTTATAATCTTGACATAGTCCAGATTCTTCGATATGTTTTTCAACCTCTTTGTTTAATATAGGATGTGTTAAAAGCAATAATTCCTTTTGTTCAATTGCAGCAAAAAATGACGGTAGTGTTTTAGAGTTTATCCCTATGAAGTCACAATTTGCCTTTCTATACGAACTTGTATCAATCAAAACCGCTGTAATTCTTGCTTTTTCATTCACAATAGCTTCCCTCTTCCATTTAATACATTTTCTTATTCATAACTCCATTCACCTCCATTATATCACATATACTTCCAAATTCAACCATCCTGTCTATTTCTGCTATTAAAAAACACCTATTGAGTATAAAGGCAATCAGTTTTTCCAATTGCCTTTATACTATGCTATCACAAAATCATATCGAGAATATCCTTTGCAAATGCAATTATTACACCGCCAAAGAATGTTAAAAAGCCGTTTGCGCGCTGTGAAGCATCGTGAGATTTAAGGGATAAACCAATCTGCACAATACCAAAGCCAAGAAGGATAAGACCGATGGCTTTAATTGCAGAAAATATAAATTCCGAAAGGTTATTTATTGTATCAAGGGGTGAGCCGTCGGCAAAAACCGTAACCGACATAACCGACAACAGGACAGCAATAATGGTAAGTATGATTTTCGTTTTCTTAAGTACAAAGGATATTTTCTTTCCCGTTTCTTTATTTTTCATCAGTAAAAAACCTCCATATCTTCTTTTTAATTTTCTTAATTAAATCTGATATAAACGCTTTAAAGCCTTTCTTCACTTTAACCTTCCCCTCTTCTTCATCGTTTTCTTCCCCGGGCAAATCAATAAGTTCAATACCCGATTTTGCAATACTTTCCTTGTCAAAGACAAAATCATCGCTTAGCTTAACGCTCATATTTTTTACAAAATACTTATCATCCTTACTGTGCACATAGGGCGTTGCGCCGCCATCAGCTGTCAGCTTTATATTAGGATGGGATAAAATATCAAACTTCTTGTCCATAACAGGTTTTTCTCCTCGTATGAATACAAGTGCGTTACTGTTATCAAGAAGCCTTACCTCATCCAGTGTTAAAAGCTCACGCCCTGTGTTCTGATAGTTTGTGTTACTTGAACCGTGAGAGCCTTTTGTTATGCCTCTCGTTCTCGTGTCGATTGTTTCCTTACCGAGCATTTTTGAAATATACTCGTGTGTGCTTTGCTCGTTACCGCCAAGATACAGCATTGTGTCACAGTTACCGACCAGGCTTTCCCAATTATCCTTGAATAAGCCCTTTAATTGCGCCATGTTCTGAATTATTATGCTTACAGAAATACGCCTTGAACGCATAGTTGCAAGAAGTCTTTCAAAATTATCCGGCAATGCTACGTTGGCAAACTCATCCATTACAAAATGCACAGGTATTGGTAATTCTCCCCCGTACTCATGGTCAGCCTTGTAGTACAGCTCCTGAAAAGCCTGGGTGTACAGCATACCTACAAGATAATTAAAAGAATTATCATTGTCGGGGATAACACAAAATAATGCTCTTTTTTTGTCACCCAAGGTTCCCAATTCCAGGTTATCATAGCTTGTCATTTTAGCTATTTCGGGCAGGTTAAAAGCCGCAAGCCTTACTGCCGCAGAAATCAGAATTGATTTTGCCGTTTTGCCCGATGCCTGCTTGAAGATTTTATACTGCTTTAATGCAATATGGTCGGGTTTTTCCTCCTCCAAGGCTTCAAAGAGTAAATCAACAGGCGATTGATAGTCCTCTTCATCTTCCGTTGTTGCCGCATTTTCAATTAAGAACATAAGCATTTCAAAGGTTTGCTCCTCTTTCGGTGCTTCGTGTAATAAATACAGCATCAGTGCAGTATCAAGTGCTATTTCACTCTTTTCCCAGAAAGGGTCATTCTGCTGTGCATTTTTCGGCGTAGTGTTTTGTATAAGGTTTGTGATGAGCTTGATAACATCCTCATCCGTTCTGATATACTTAAAAGGGTTATACCCGTCAGAATCTCTGGGGTTGATTAAGTTAAAAACCTTAACATCATAGCCTTTATCCAAAAGCAGTGGTGCCGTAGCACGCAAAATTTCGCCTTTAGGGTCCGTTACAACGAATGAAGTGTTGCACTGCATAATGTTTGGCTTTGCATAAAAACGTGTCTTACCTGCACCGCTACCACCCACAACGAGCACATTTAGGTTTCGCCTGTGCTTTTTACCGTTAAGACCCATTCTCATACCCTTGGTAAAAATTAAGTTCTTGCTTTTGTTTGATTTGTCTGCATACTTCTTACATACAGCTGATACTACGCCCCACTTTGCAGAACCGTGTTCCTCACCGGGACGGCGATTTTCTCTTGTTGAGAAATACAGCCCGATACCAAGTGCATACGCACATAAAAAGCCGAACACAGTTTTAATGCTGTATTCGTTAATGGTAATCTTCAACGGACTGTTAAAAGCCACCATTATTCTTTCAAGTAGCTCAAAGAGCTTTATGTCCTCCTTGTAGCATCCTGCAATTATTAGTGCAACCCATACAACAAGCGGAATACAAACGATAAATACAATTATGAGTGTTTTCGTGTTCTCTTGCCTATTCAACTTGTATCACAGCTCTCCAATGCAATTACCTCCCTTTTATCAAAAATGAGGACGGTTAGAAACCGCCCTCATTTTGCTTTAGTTATTAAAGTTTTCGTTATAAACTTTCATCAGCTCTTCTAACTTCTCGTTCTGCTTAACCCAAAGGTCTGTTACAGGAACCTCCACAATACCCGAGTCTGTTATGAACACAACAGAATTATCTGTCACTATACGTTCATAATCTGTTGTGGGTTCTGCGGGGTCAGTTGGACTCGTAGCTTCCGTCGGCTCTGTGGGGAAATACCCCGGATAATGCCAGAACCAACAATACTCACAAGCCGTTGCAGTCAAGCTGCAAAGAAGCATCATAAGTGATAACGATAAAATTAAAACATGCCTGAATTTCATTCTCTTCATCCCCTCTTTTTAATTCTGTCTTGGTTACGGTTACATTTTATACCCACTTAAAAATAAAATCAAAAAAATCACGAATGAAGATTTTTTATTTACTTCGACCAGGTTTCACCTGATGTACTTACAACAGCCTTATGGTCATTCGCAGCCTCCATAATGTCGTAGAACGCCCAATAGGAGTTATTCTTAAGGTCAGTAAACTTATTAAGCACTTCAAGATTCTTGTTTATGTAGCTGCTATCCGCCACTCTGCCTGTCGCTCTGTTTACAACAGTTACAACCTCGGCTCTTGTTATAAATATGTCGGGTTTGAATGTACCGTCTGCATAACCGTTAAGCCATTTTTCCTCTGTAGCAAAGCTTATAAGCTGAATTGCCCAATGCTTTGAGGAAACATCAGAATACTTCTTTGTATTGGAAACAGTCTTAACATTGTTAAAGAGGTCATAGAAGCGTACTGTCATTGTCACAAACTCTGCTCTTGTAACGCTCTGTTCGGGACGGAAGGTGTAATCCTCGTAGCCATTGATAATGTCATACTTTTCAAGATAGCCAACATAGCTTGCATACCATGCATCAGAGTCAACATCATCAAAGGATGCATTACCCTTTATCTTTTCGCCCTTGCCTTCGGAAACAAGTCTCGCAAAGATTGCTGCAGCCTCGGCTCTTGTCATATTACCGTCAGGATTAAATTCTCCGTCGGGATAGCCTACGATATATGCGTTATGCTCTGTTGTTTTAACGATGCTTACAAAAGTTCCTCTGCTACTTCCACCGCCACCGCCTGATGACTTTACGGGAACTGTAATCTGTCCCTTTGCATTTGTGGCCTTTGTAACAGTTTTGTCTGTAGAATCGGTTACTGTTACGCTCACACCCTTTACCGCCTTGCCTTCTTCATCTGTTACTGTTACCGTTGTCTGGTTGCTTGTTGTAAGCTTATGAGTTTCGGGAAGAGTTACAAAAATCTTTCCGCCCTCAATCTTTATAAGAGCATCGGAAATGATAGCCTTTGTATCTTCAACGGTTACATTGTACTTTGTTTCAACCACTTCACCGGGTGTATCAACATTACCATCACCGTCTGTGTCGCTGCCTTCCTGTTCTTCCTTGTCTGTTACATCAGATTTGCCGTCCTCATCTGTAATATCCTCGGATAAAGGCGGGAAAATCACAATGCCGTTTTCGTCTGTAACGCCTACTAAAATCTTTTCCGTTGTATTTTCCTTTACTGTTACGGAAATATCCTTTACGGGAGTGTTGTCAGCCTTATTTGTAACTGTTACTGTAATTCTGTCTGCATGTGCAATCTCTACACCTTCGGGAAGTGTTACCTTAATGTTGTTTTCCTCGTCAAGCTCAACGTAGGCATTTTCAACAACGCCTGTTTCTCGCTTAACTGTTACAGCAAAGCCGTTAACCTCAGCATAACCGTTTATATCGGTATAGTCAATATTTGTATGCGGAACTGTAGCCTTGCCCTGTTCGTCTGTAAGGTTGGTTTCACTCTTTTCCTTATCGGAAACAGTAACTATCACACCTTTAACAGGCTCATTTTCGCTATCTGTCACAGTTACGGTAATTCTGTTTGTAATGTCAATCACGCTTCCATCGGGAAGAGTTACAACAAGCTTACCGTCAATAAGTTCTACAAATGCGTTTTCAACTGGCTTTGTTTCATCGTTCACTACCACGTTGTATCCACCCACTACCGCATTGCCGTTTTCGTCAGTAATATCTTCTGTAACGGGAGGTACAACAACCTGTCCGTCTTCATTGGTTGCTCCTGTATATTCACTTTCAAGAGCATCCTTTACGGTTACACCCTTTTTACCAACAGGGTTGCCCATAGAATCAAGAATAGTTACTGTTACTCTGTTAGAGTAGGATATGCTCTTTCCTTCGGGAAGTGTTACCACGATTGTGCCGTCCTCGTTATGTAAAACATATGCATCGGGTATAACTCCTGTTTCATCGTTTACAATAACGTTCAACTCATCAACATTTACCTTACCGTCTTCATCAGTAAAGCCATCGGATGCAGTAGGAAGAGTTACCTTACCATAAATATCCGTAATACCCTTTTCGATGAAGTCAGAATCACCAAGGGCAATTACGGTAAAGCCTTCCTGCGGGTTTCCGTTATGGTCTGTTACTGTAATAATAACAGGGTTTTCTCTTGTAGGTCTTGTGCCTTCGGGAAGGTCAACAACAATATTATTGCTTTCGCCTATATAAATCTCGCAGTCAGGAATAACAACATTTGTCTTATCGGTTACTGTTACAACAAAGGTATTCTTTTCATCATTTGTGTCGCTACCGATTGTACCATTATCATTGCCTGTATTACTCTGGTTATTGGGGACTATTAACTGACCGTAAACATCTGTTGCACCTGTTGCCATGTTACCCATAGCATCAACGATAAATATCTTTAAGCCTTCCATAGGTCTCTGGCTTTCTGTGTAGAAAGCTGTAATTGTTGTAGGCTTTGCATAGTCCAAAAGTCTGCCGTTTGTAAGAGTGATGGAAACATTATCGTCCACATCAATTGTCAGTTCAGAATTAAAGATAGGCTTGCCGTTTTCGTCAGTAAGGATAATTGAATAATCACCTACCTGTGCTCTGCCGTCCTCGTCGGAGTTATCCTTATCAATGAGCTGTGCAAGTGTAGTTTCTTGTAAAACTTCTCTGCACACCATACATTCAATATGCTTTCTTCCCGCACTTTCGATTGTTGCAGGAACATCAATTATCCATTCGGAGGGTGTATGACCTAAAGCATCCTTATAGTCGGATACATATCCTGCATCACAGTCAGGACAGTCATATATTGTATATCCGTGTTCTGTACAGGTAGGCTGTACTGTTGTTTTTGTATAACCATGCGCTACAGGAGTTTTGTAATCGCTCTTATAGGTGTCATAACAATTTACACAGGTATAGGTTGTATAACCCATTGAAAAACAAGTGGGTACTGTTACAGATTTTCTGTAATTATGAGGCAGCTTGTCTCTGTAATAGTTCTCATAACTGTGGCTACAGGTCTTACAGTCATATATCCAGAAGCCCATTGATTTACAAGTGGGTTCAATTATTGTTACATCATATTCATGGTCAAGCTTATCTACATAATCACCGATGTATGTTTCATAACAATTTTTACAAGTATAGGTTGTGTATCCCATATCCATACAGGTAGGCTTTGTTACTTCACTCATATAATCATGAGGAAGCTTGTCCAGGTAGGATGAAATATAGTAGTGACCGCAGTTTTTACAGGTATGTTCCCAATAACCCAGCTTCTGACAGGTAGGTAATATTTTAAAGGCTGAATAGTCATGAGGAAGTACTTCTGTATAATCGCTCTCGTATGTATCATCACAGTTTCTGCAAGTATATGTAGTATAACCCATATCCTTACAAGTGGGTTTTGTTACAACGCTGCTGTAATTGTGAGGAATCTTATCTGTATACTCACCCTCATACGTCCTGCTACAGTTTTTACACTTAAATGTGGTATAACCCATTGTGGTGCAGGTAGGAGCTGTAACCTTTTCCAGATACTCGTGAGGTCTGCAAACAGTGATATGGTCTCTGTATATATATCCGCAGTCAAGGCAAGTAAATCTTGTGTAACCGAGCTGTGTACAGGTAGAGTCTACTGTTTCTCTTTTGTAGTTATGTTCCAGCTTTTCTGTGTAGTCAGACACATAGCTGTCATCACAATCCACACAAGTGTATGTTGTAAAACCATGTGTTTCACAGGTGGGGTCCGTTACAACTGCATCATAGTTATGCTCAATAACTTCTGTGTAGTCTGTCATATAGCTGTCACTGCAGTCAACGCAAGTATAGGTGGTGTAACCCATAGAAGTACAGGTTGCATCGGTAACCAGAGCTTCATAGTTATGACCGATAGGAAGCTCCAATACAGTTTCGCACACTTCGCAAATCTGCGGTGTTGTACAAGTTCCCTCTGCCCCGGGTGTATGCCCTGTTGCATCTGTTGCCTTAATGAGCTTTTCGTCACAGTTTACACAGTTATGTTCAATTACACCCTCACTTACACAAGTGGAGCTTGTAACGGAGTGTCCTTCGTCCCATTCGTGACCTGTGGGGTCTGTATAATCGGAAACATAGGTAAGGTTACACATAATACAGGTTGATGTTGTATAACCCTTGTCTGTACAGGTAGGCTCTTTCACTATTCTTTCATAAGCGTGTGAAATGAGAGGTGTTATATCTGTTATATAATTATCTCCGCACAATTCACAGATATGGTCCGTATAACCTACACTGATACAAGTAGCATTATGCTTTTCTGTCTTGTAGTCGTGCTTTCCAACGGGTGTTGTTGTCTGATAAAAATCACCGCAGTCAGAGCAAAGCGAAATGATTAACCCTTCCTCGCTGCAGCTTGCCTCACGGATAGTTACATCATCGTATGTATGCCCTGTTGCAGGTGTGTAGTTTCTCTTTTCCAAAAGCCCACAGCCTGTGCACTGGAAACGGTCATATCCAAGACTATCACAGCTGGGTTCTACAGTTTCAAGGTATGTATATGAATGCTCATGATTTTCGGGAGGCACAATAATGATTGTATCACCGCCATTATCGCCCGAATCCTCAGTCAGAAGCCATACATAGGACGCACCGTTCTCTGTCATGCTTTCGCCTTCATAGGAATATGTAATCTGGTAGTACACCGTGTAATATCCTGCAGATGTATAGTTAGGTGCAGATGTCTTAGTACAGCTGTCTGCTGCCGTACCATAACGGATAGATGTTTTCACACCACTGTCTGAAAGGTCTGTAACCTCGATTGTGTGAGCCTCACCGTCTTCAACGCCGTAATATGCACTTATAACAGATTTTGCAGTTACATATTCGCTTGCTGTATATCCGCAATCAGAACAGGTTTCCGAAATAAAGAATCTGTTATTGCTTATCTGTCCGTCAACCATCTCTTCAAAATTATGCTCTTCGTAAGATTCTTTTGCACGAGCATATGTACCCTTGCAGAATTGACAATACTGACCTTTCTTAAGAGAAACTATATGCTCCTCTTCATCATAAGGCTCGTATGTGGTGGCATCAAAGTCTATATAGAAGTTGCTGTCACAAGGGTTAAGCTTATATATATTCTTGTTAAAGTTATATGCTAAAGGTCCTTCAACGGAATTTATCGTACCGCAGGTCTGACATACAGACTTTGTGTAATGATAGCCTGTGTAGTAGGCATCAACACCGGGAGTACCGCCGTCAATGTTACCCTGTTCAGAGCCGTCAAGGTTCATACCATCAGAATATGCAACGCCTCGTGTTATCGCACTCTCGCCTGACTTGGTATATTCAGGAACTCTGTAGTTTATCATCGTCGTGTGCTTATTACACACAAGACAGTTCATTGTTTCATTTGTAACTGTTGCGTTCATATCGAACTCGTTTGTTCTTTCGTTAGTAGGAAGCCAGTTGTCCGCAGGGTCAACGTACTCGTTCGACTGTGCCGCAAATGCCGTAGGCACAAATGAAAGAAGCATACATAACGTAAGCAAAACTGATAATACTGATTTAAACTTTCTTGATTTAATCATTTGGAATATCCTCCATTTTTAAATTTTTAGGGTTAAATGAAAATGCCACCTATCAGGGTGGCTCGATGAGTTTATGAAGATAATACATTATCTGCTTTTTCCTTTCTTTTTGGTTTTCTTCTTTTTCGCACTCTTTGAGGGCGTTTTTGTCTTTTCGGGGGTTTTGCCTTTTGATTTTTCAGCTTTCTTCTTTTCCTTCTTGATATTTTCAAGCTTTACTTTAACGGAAGGCTTATCATCAGTAATACTGTCCCCTTTTTCCGTACCCTTTGATTTCCCGGATTCTCTCCCGTGCGGATTTTCTCTCGCACGGGGGTCGGAGTTTTTTGTGGCTACCTCGCCCTTTTCCTTTGCCTTGGGTTCTTCCTCAATTTCCGGTTCTATTTCAGGAGCCGTATAACCAAGCTTTTCCATAATGTAGTTAAGCTTTGTAACATCGTCCTGCTTTGCTATAATGTCGCAAAGCCCGGAATCGTTTGTCTTATCCGTAACAGCAGTAAAAAGAACGCCGTACTTTTTAGCTTCTTTATTGAATCTGTTTATGTCATCCTCCTTTATCTGGAGTATGCACAAAGGCTTATCTGACTTAAGAAGCTTTTTAAGGTTTGTTTTACCCTGAAGCTTGTTGTCCTCTTTTAAAAGTGCAATGATAATGGCAGCAAGGTTCTTTACCCCCAAGCCTGTTAATTTAACAACCTCGTCGGTAATCTGTAGTCCTTCCTTAACCATTAAATCCGCGACTTCTCCGCTTGTGTTCATTTTCCATTACCTCCTCCTGTGCCTGTTTTTCAAGTAAATCTGCCTGTCGTTTCTTTTGTGCAATTCTCCTTACATCCGTAAAAATTGACTTACACATCCGAATATCCTTGTGCAAGGCTGAAATTTCTTTGTTGATTTCGGATATATTTTCCTTTGCATCTTCACTTTTTGATTTATACAGCTCTTTTCTTTGATTTGTTAAATCGGCAATTCTCTTTTCCGTTTTTCTTTGGTACTCGTCAAGCTCCGTTACCGTTCCTATCTCGTTTTTGTACAGGAATTTAAACTGCTTCTGATACCTTTCAAGCTTTGTAAGCTCATCACGCATAAAGAAAGACACCCTCTGAGGTGTCTTCTTTCTCTGTATAATCTTAAAAAGATATAGATAGTGAAAATACAGTGCCATAAAGCCTTTCAGCTTCTTTGTTTTAAAAGGCTTTGCCGTACCCTTACGATAAACCTTTCTTGAAAGCTCACTCGGAGCTGCGGTCCTTATACCATTTCGTACGGCAATAATTCTTTCCTGAATGTCCTCCAAGGTGTACCCTTCACCAAGGTTTGTAAATCTTATGGGTCTTTTACCAAATGGCGGTGTAAAGGATACATGGGTTATGTTTACCCCTCTTCGGTTTATTACATAACCACGCTCTTCAAGGTTTTTCCAGAAGTCCCGCATCGTGTAGGACGATTTTATAATCTCATCAAGCTCGCATCGCACTTGCCCTCGTATGGTTGGTTTACCTTTTCGCTGTGCATCCCATTCAGCATAATGCATACCTTTTCTTTTAGGGTTTTCAATAACAGACAAACAATTTTCCCTGCAAATCTCATCGGATATACCACGAATATCTATAAAGTAATCCTTGAAGTTGTTTCTGTACTTTTTACCCGTTTTAAAGCTGACTGCATTAAAGAGAATGTGATTATGCAAATGGTCGTGGTCAAGATGCGTTGCAAGGACAACCTCATAGTTATCAGCTAAAAGCCTCTCCACTAATTCCATTCCGCACTTATATGCGATTTCGGGAGTTGCCTCAAAGTCCTTGAAGGACTGTACCAAGTGGTATGCCAGAACTCCGTCTTTTCTACCCTTTTTCCCAAACCTCTCTTGTATTTTCAGCATCCTTTCGCAGGCTTTATCTGTACCGCAGTTATATGTTCTGACATATAGTGCATTTTCCGTTTTATTGGGATTTGTAATATATGCTTCCACATCCAATGCTGTTTCCATATCAAAGGATAGTGTAGTTTTATCGGGGTTAATTATATATTTAACGCTTGTATCAAGCCTGGATGCAACCTTCCAGATTTTCGTAATAGCCATTATTCCCAATCACGCACCTTTTCCATAATCTCGTCCAAAAGCTCTGTAAGATATTTTATTTTATTGTTAGAGATGCTTTTTTCCGCATTTGCTATATGTGCAATCTGGTTTATGTTATTGCCTATCGCATTTATTTCACGTAAGAGCATATAAAACTCGTCGGGCGGTCTTGGGTACAAATCAGCACCCATAATGAGCTTTCGTATAAAGGGTTCAACCTTTAATCCTGCTATATCCGCCTGCATCTTTAAATGAGTTTTCTCTTTTTCATTAAGCCGTACAATAACGGCTTTATTTCTTTCCGGCACTTATCTCACCTCTTTCTTTGATGGGGTTTTAGGGGCGTTGCCACTAACAAGCGGGCATTTGATAGCAAAATGCCGTGCTTGCTAATACAAAGGCAAGCCTTTGTTACCTTTCAGGTTCGTGTTTCTTCTTGTCTCTTTTCTGTGACTCACTTTCTTCTACAAGCTTCTGTGTATAATTATAAATGGTATCACGAAGCATCTCCATATGTGAGCAGTCCGCCTTCAACCATTCGTCGTAACAATATGCCAACGGATATTCCAGCTTGATAAGCTCCGCTATTTGCTTATCTGATAAATAGTCATCTTCAAAGGTCATTAGAATATCATCACGCATTGTTTTTTCGTAAGCTTTATCAATGATTTGCTCCGGAGGTAGTCTTTTAAGGTATTCAATAAAAGCACTTTGCTCTTTAGCTGCTTTCTCCCACAAAAGACCTCTTAAATTTTCTGCATCCATATTCATCTCTCCAATCCTACAACCTTTCTTTGTGTCTGTTCATCATCGTCGGGCCCACCCAAGTCTGCACTTTCTCTTTCTCGCTTGTCCATATTTAAAAGTGCATCAACTGCCGCAAGACGTTCAATCTTTGCCTGCAGCTCTGCTTCCTGGGGGAACTCTTTTGTACATTCAACCTTTGCTGTTTCAAACTGCTTTTTTGTTTCTTCAAGGTTTTCCTTTGTAATTTCAAGTCTCTTTGCAAGTCCCTCTATGGCATTATCAAGTCTTTGCAAATTACCGAAAACGTCCGCACCAAGCTCCACCTTATAGCTCAAATTGCCTTTTAGAGTTATATGGAAAAGCTTTGTAACCGTATCAAAGGAAAGGTCCATTGAAAAACCTCTGTAATCACCGATATGCGTAGCATCTGCAGAAACCATCCTCTTGCATCTTTCAAGTAGTGCTTTGCCCGCCTTTTCTTTGTCCGAATACGAAAGTCCGTCAATAGTCATGGGATAGAAGGTGTCCTCTTTCTTCGGATATTTTGATGCAATCTCAATATCCCCTTCAAAGGCCTTAATTCGCTCTGTAAGCTCCGCAATAGTCCTGGGGTATTCCTTTATTACCTTGTCCTCAAGCTCGTATCTCTGGCTTAAGAAACTGGATTTTAAAAGTTTTAATTTCGCTACCTGTGTATCTAAATCCATTTTTTCTTTAATGTACGGATTACCCGTTGCCAAAGCCTTGATTTCCGCATAGGAAAGTGCCGTTTCGTCAATATCCTCTGCACTTCGTACAGGTGATTTACTTGTCATAATCTGTGATATGAATTTCTGCTTATTCTCAACAAGCTGCCACATATAGCTGTCAAAGGTATCTTTAGTTACATACCTACGGATATGTACATCGGAATTTGTGTTACCCTGACGTATAATTCTTCCTGCTCTTTGCTCCAAATCGGCAGGCCTCCAAGGGCAGTCCAGGTCGTGGGATGCATACAACAGCCTTTGTACATTTGTACCTGCACCCATTTTAGGTGTAGAGCCTATAAGTATTCTTACATCGCCCTTCCTCACCTTTGAAAAGAGTTCTTTCTTCTTTACCTCTGTATCGGCATTATGTATGAACTCAATTTCATGTTCGGGTACTCCCATTCTAATAAGCTTTTCCTTAATATCCGTATACACATTAAAGGAGCCATCATTTTTAGGCGTTGAAAGGTCACAGAATACAAGCTGCGTTCCTTTTATAGCCGTAGTTTCCTGCCAGATTTCAAAAACCTCATCCATGCAAGCAGATACCTTTGTTCCTTCTTCATCGGGAAGTAACGGATTTATGAGTCTTTGGTCAAGTGCCAGCTTTCTTCCGTCATTTGTAATTTTCAGCATATTATCCTCCGATGGGTCAACCATTTTGTTTCTCACTCTTTCCGCACGTTCAGATAATTCTGCTACCATGTCCCTTTGTATCTTGGTAGGCTCTACGGCAATAGTTTTATAGTGTGGCTCAGGTGTGGGCAAATTAAGCATATCTGCAGTCTGTATATCTGCAACATCCTTGAACATTGCCATAAGCTCGGGAAGGTTAAAGAACTTTGCAAACCTTGTTTTTGCTCTGTAACCCGTGCCCTCAGGTGCAAGCTCAATTGCTGTAATTGTTTCACCAAAGGTTGATGCCCAGGCGTCAAAGTGTTGTAGACCCCTTTCCTGCAGCGTGTGATACTGTAAATATCTCTGCATTGTATACAGCTCCACCATACTGTTTGAAACGGGAGTACCTGTAGCAAATATAACGCCCTTACCGCCTGTAATTTGGTCAAGGTACTGTGTTTTCATAAAAAGGTCGCTTGACTTTTGTGCTTCTGTCTGTGCTATACCGCCAACATTACGCATTTTTGTGTAAAGATATAGGTTTTTGTAATAATGTGCTTCATCCACAAAAATTCTGTCAACACCCAGCTCTTCAAAGGTAACAACATCGTCCTTTCGGCTTTGTTCGTTCAATCTTTCAAGCCTTGCTTCAATGCTCCTTTTTGACTTCTCAAGCTGTTTTATTGTGAACCTTTCTGCCTTTTCCGATTTTGCCGAGATAATTCCCTCCATTATCTCGTCTCTTTGCGTTTCAAGGATAGCAATCTGTCTTTCAACAGACATAGGTATTTTCTCAAACTGGCTATGCCCGATAATTACCGCATCGTAATCTCCTGTTGCAATTCTTCCGCAGAATTTCTTACGGTTCTTTGTTTCAAAGTCCTTTTTAGTGGCAACAAGGATATTTGCCGCAGGATAAAGCTGTAAAAACTCTGCCGCCCACTGCTCCGTTAAGTGATTAGGCACAACAAAGAGTGACTTATTACAAAGCCCCAGTCTCTTACTCTCCATTGCTGCCGCAACCATAGTCCAGGTCTTGCCTGCACCAACTACGTGACCAAGAAGTGAATTACCGCCATACATAATTCTTGCAACAGCATTCTCCTGATGCTTACGGAGTGCTATTTCAGGGTTCATTCCGCTGAAAGTTATGTGACTTCCGTCATATTCACGGGGTCTGGTGGAATTAAACCTTTCATTGTAAAGCTGGGTTAATCGCTCTCGTCTTGCAGGGTCTCTCCAAATCCAATTCTCAAACTCCGCTTTGATTAAGTCCTGCTTCTGCTGTGCAATAGTAGTTTCCTTTTTATTCAGAACAGGTTTCTTTTTGCCCTCTGCATCCTCCACATAATCAAAAATGCGTACATCCTTGAGGTTTAGAGTTTCCTCAATAATCTTGTACGCATTTATTCTGTGAGTGCCGAATGTATTTGTAGCTTTTACGCCCTTGTCATAGCTTTTGTTTGTAATGGACCATTCGCCTGTAATGGGCGAATATTTAACATCAATCTTATCTCTTGCATACCACCCCGGTGATAAAAGTTCATAAACAAACTTCTTTATATCCTCAGGCGGTATCCAGGTTGAACCGAGCCTTACCGTAATCTCACTTGCCGACAAGTCTTTAGGCTGAACCTTTTTTAATGCTTCTACGTTCACCTTAAAGCGTTCATCAGTTTGTGCTAAAAGCTCTGCTGTTCTTAATTTCTGCCTTACATTGCCTGAAAGATACTCATCTGCCGTTAAATACTTATCGAATACAATACTGCTGCCTTCGGTGTATTTAGTATTTAAGAATATAACATTTTCAAGCTCTGTATATATCTCTTCCTCGATTTTTCCTGTGAGAGACATCATAAATTCCATATCGACCTTCGCCTTTTCGCCAAGCGAAACTGCCAAAGCCTCAGATGCCGTGTCAACCTTTGTAATCTCTTGCTTTGCGCCGATTGTTCGTTTTGTGAACATATCAGCTTTTCTTTCAAGCTCACCGTTTTCGTTGATGATTTCCAATGAGCAAAGAAGGAAATAACTGCTGTCATCGGAGAACGCCATTGCATTACCACGGGAATTTATGAGTCCGTATTTTTGTGTAAAGTCATCATAAAGAGTATTAAGCTTGTCCTGATGTGCTTTTATAGCATAATCTGAATACCCCTCTGTCTGATACTCTATAAGCTCACGAACACAATCACGGATTCCTATCATACCCTTAATACGGTTCTGTGCCGTTGCATTAAGCTCAACCTTACGCATTACACTGTTTTCACGGAAATATATCTCTCCATCAACTACCGTATAGCTGAAATTTCTTACATTGGGGTCTGCAGGGATAGATAAATCCTCCTCGTTTGAAATATCTTCTACCTCATATTCTGTAAAGCTTGCGTGAATGTTCTGTATTGCATCATTCAACTGTTCTGAAAGCTCTGCATTTTCATAAGGCATACAAGTAGGTGTCGGACCGAAAGGACCACTTACCATCTGCATTTCACCAAGTATCATATCGGGATTATCCACAAAATACTGATTGACAGCTATACCGCTTTCAAGTTCACCTAAATGAACCCAATTGGGCATAATATCTGTCATTCGGTCACGTTTTTGTAAGAAAAGGATATCCGCCGTAACCTCTGTACCTGCATTTTTAAGGAAAGCATTATTCGGAAGTCTTATAGCTCCTACAAGGTCGGCTCTCTGTGCGATATATTGTCTCACTTTAGAGTTTCGCTTGTCCATTGTTCCACTTGTTGTAATGAACGCAACAATACCACCTGGGCGAACCTTGTCAAGCGTTTTAGCAAAGAAATAGTCATGTATAAGGAAATTATGCTTGTTATATTTCTTATCGGAAAGCTTGTAATCACCAAAGGGCACATTACCGATAGCCACATCAAAGAAGCTGTCAGGCAGCGTTGTGTCCTCAAAACCCTGTATCGCTATGGAGTTTTTTTGATAAAGCTGCTGTGCAATTCTGCCTGTAATTGAGTCGATTTCAATACCATAAATTTTGCTGTCGCTCATGCTCTCGGGCACAAGTCCCATAAAGTTACCTATACCGCAGGAAGGTTCCAAGATATTGCCCTCTCTGAACCCCATGTTTTCCAAAGCCTTATACATAGCTTTTATAATTACGGGTGAAGTGTAATGAGCATTAAGTGTAGATGCTCTTGCCTGTTCATATTCTGCCTCGGTGAGTGCTCCTTTCAGTTCCGTGTATTCGTTTGCCCAATTAGACTTGCTTTCATCAAAGGCATCTGCCAAACCGCCCCAGCCAACATACTGTGCAAGAATTTCCTGTTCTTCGGGGTTTGCCAGTCTGTGTTCAGCCTCACACTCTTTTAGAACCCTGATTGCCTCCATATTCTTACGGAACTTTTCTTTTGCCCCGCCGTAACCAAGCTCGTCATTATCAATCACAAAATTTGTCCTGTTCATTAAGGGTATTTCGGGGTAAACAATGGTATTTGCCACCTTTACAGGCTTCGCCTTTTCAAATTCCGGGACAATTGTTTCTTCTTGTACTTCTTCCAAAACAATCTCTATCCCGTTTTCCTTAATATAAAGTTTGACAATATCTTCGTCTCCCTCAACTCCTGTAACATTTCCGTCAGCATTATACATAACACGAATGTCTTCACCATTGTATACGAGCGTTTCTTCTGCCTTATAAAAGCCCTGGCTTTTTATGTTTCTGAACCACTCAACAGCAAAGGAAGATAAGCTCTGTGCCGACACATTACCCTCTTCAACAGATTGATAAATGCCCATTCCGTCAAGCCTGTATGTTAAAGGTATAAGTCTACCGTTTTCACGGTCAATTTCAAACATCATTTCAGGGTCGTTCATAACGTCCCCTTCCTGGATATATGTATGTGCAATTACAATGACATCATCGTTTATTTTGTTTATATGCAGCGGCATATATCCGCCTGACTCAAACCTGGTATACAAAGCATCGCCGACAATTATCTCCGGAGCCAAGTTTTTAATGAAGTTATAGTTTATTTGCTCGTATGTTGGTCGTGAAACAGGAGGTCTTGTTGCCTTTTCCCATTCTTCCTTTGCAACCCTGAGAGCAGTTTCTTCATCCCAAGGTACATCTCTGGGGCTATCTTCTGAAATGTCTTCTTCTGGGTTATCCCTCAATGCCTTTTCCAAGGATAAGATTTTAAGGCTTGTTTTATCCTCCGCTGTAATGACAACATCAAAGCCGTTTTCAGTTAAAATATTCATATTGTCTTCCAGCTTATTTTTCGGGAAACCGCACACAGTATGTATTTTTTCATCAATATGCTTTGTTGTGAGCTTCAAGCCTAAAAACAAGCCTGCTTTTTCAGCATCAGCATCGTAAGCTTCGTAAAAATCACCAACGGGAATTAGTGCGATTGTTTCACCATCGTCATCTTCGTGTAATTTTTCAAGGTATGCTTCAAGGCTCATTTCAGGCTCTTTCGCCTCTTCCTTCTTTATCACTCTTTCTATACCAGGGAACAGATTATATGTGCCATTTGCGTAGCTTTCGACAACATCATTTGCTTCCTTTATCCATTTGTAATAACGGTCATCCTCTTTTGTTTCAAGTAAAAGGCTTCTCAATTCGCTCTGTATTTCCTTAAGCTTACCCTCGTCATCTAACTGTTCTTTAATTATGGGTATCGCTTTATAGTGGTCCGTCCCATAAGGGAAAGGACGATATTTTTCCTCGGGTACACCGCTATATGCATAGTATATGCTCCGGGCAACCTGTATCTTTTCGTATTCAGGCATATACTCAATATCCTTATCGGCAATGTACCTGCCGAGTTTCATAAGCAAGCTTATTCGTTTAGCTACATGAGTCCAGGGAATAGTTATTTTATCATAAGGTTTTTTAATATCTCCCTTACTCAATGTCAAGCCCTTGCTGTCATGGTCTTCCCAACCAACACCGCTTACAGCATGAGAGCTTCCGCCTATGCCGTATTCATCCTTCAAAAAGTCTGCTCGTTTTTTAGTATCCTGTTCCCTTAAAAAGAACGATATGATACGCATTTTGCTGTCAGAAACATTAGCACCCTTTGAAATTACTGAATCAATCTCATTCTGGGTGATGAATCTTTTACCATTAAAGGGTACATATTCGACCTCGTTATACATTTTTCGAGGAATTAGCAATTCATCAAGGTCACTTATTACCTCTTCTGCACTTCTTACATAATATTTCGGGAAGCTTTCTGTTTTGTCATAGACCTCTTTTACGGTTTTGATGATTTTATCACGTCTTCTTTCATCTCCTAAAGCTTCTGCCATGGCTTTTTCATGCTCAGGGTATCCGCCGCTGACTTTGAACTCTTCAAAATCGCCTTCTTGAAAGTAATTCCATATCCAGTGAGCAATTTCAACCTTTTCGTTATGCATTGCCGCAAGAATTTCACTTTGAGGCATATACCGTCCTGCTTCTAAAAGCTCTCGTATTCGTTTTTCTGCCTGCTCCCAGGTAAGCGTATAGTCTACGCTTTTGTTTTCCCTGCCGTACTGTATTTTTATACCGCCTTCATCTGCCCAGACGGAAACCTCCTTCCCGTCTATGACAAAGCCCTTTCCACCTCTGCGGTATTCTTTTTTCAGAATTCTAATATTTTCCGAGACAGGTTTTTGTTTGCTAAACTGAATGTATATATGTGCTTTCCCGTGTTCTTCATTGGGTCCGTCACATAAAACCTTGTCAATTATTTGCTGTGGCACAGAAAAAGCAGAGCCTGTAAGTCGCTCTGCTTCTCTCTGCATGTTCAATTGTACATTCGAGTCCTCAGCTAACTCAAATATACTCAGCTGTGAACTAACTGTTTCAACACTACCTCTTCTGCGGAATGACGG
>CAYVTA010000029.1:0-19659 GCA_964454355.1 uncultured Eubacteriales bacterium
CACGTTGAGATGATGGGTCTTATCGGTATGGGTAACAACCCCATGGTTGGTGCTACAGTTGCTTGTGCAGTTGCAGTTGAAGAAAGTGCTAAATAAGATTAAAAACTGCTATATATAGCCGTTTTCCCTGCCTCGAAAGAGGTGGGGAATTTTTGTTATATATGTACTTTCCTACTACTTTTTATTCGCTTGCGACCACATTACGCCCACATAACATTTTTGCAATCAGTTTTTGTGGGCGTAAAAGCAAGAGGCAACTTAACTTTTGACCTTGAATGGCAAAACGGGAAGTTAAAAACTGCAGCAAAATATGAGGTCAGTAAACAGCAAGCATCTGACTGCATTGAAATTTTTAACATAACTTCTTTGTTCAATTGCTCGTTCAGATAATAAGTTATAAAAAATCTCACTCAAATTTTTAATATTAAGTAAAATTTAACATTTTTTTATTGAATACTTCATTTAATTATGTTAAAATACTATTAAACTTTTACATATAAGAGGAGTGTATTTTAAATGACAAAAAAAATCATTGCTGTGATTATGTGTTTATCGATGATTTTATCTTTTTGCGTACTAAATACATCGGCAGCCGAACAAACAACCGATTGTAATGGAACTTGTGAGTATTATCCCACCATTATCGTTCCCGGATTGGGTCAATCCAACACATGGGTCACTGATGATGAGGGCAACTTTATTCTTGACGATGAAGGAAACAAAATAACCAGTTTTCCTGCATATATTCAGACATCGGCAATTTTAAAAGAAGTGGCATTGCCGGCAATCAAATCACTTTTAACACAGAGTGATGCAGGTCTTTCCGATGCCGCTGCCGAAGCGATCAGAATTTGCTTTTCCATAAATATGAGTGATGAAAACGGCAATCTCACGGGCAACGTTGTAACCGAAAAATATCCGTATTCGGTTGCCCACAGCAAGGCAGAAGAACAGGAAGAAGTTTTTTCTCATGTTCCTTTCAATCTGTATGAAAGCGAACAGCCTTATGACCATATGTATTACTTTGCATACAACTCCTTCGGCAATCATCTTGAACTTGTTGATGAGCTTTACGAGTATATTCAGCTTGTAAAAGAGCAAACGGGACATGACAAGGTCAACCTCGTTCCACTCAGTCAGGGCGGTTCACTTACAAGCGGCTTAATTGAATATTATCCTGATATTGCCGATGATCTTCACAAAATAATCTTCGTTGTTCCTGCTCTTGACGGTTCAACGATCATCGGAGATGTATTAAACGACAGAATTTCATTCCTTAATGCTGATTATCTGTACAACGGATTTTTTGAAGAGCTGGGACTTCTTGATGAAGGCACAGCAAGAATGATTGAAGTATTGTTAAGAATACTTCCTGATGAAGTTATTATGGAATGCCTCGAAAAAGCGGTTGATGTGCTTGTTTCAGATGTTATTGCAACAAGCACCTGTATGTGGGCATTATGTCCTTCCGGTGACTATCTGACAGCGGCTGAAAAATATTTATCTTCACCGGAAATGGCTGAAATCAAACGCCAGACAGATATTTATTATCAAGCACAGCTGAACTGTAATGATAACATCCTCGGACTTATTGAAGACGGAGTTCAGGTATTCTGTTTCTGCGAATACAATACAGAAATGATCAATGTCGGTACCACATGGAACACACAGAATGCGGACTATATTATTCAAACGGACTCAACTTCTATAGGTGCATACTTTGCAAATGTGGGAGAAACACTTCCCGACGGATATGTTCAGCAAAATATAAATTGCACTGATCCTGACCACAATCACATTTCCCCTGATAATGTTGTTGATGCATCTGTAGGACTTCTGCCCGATACTACATTCTACTTTGACGGTCAACGCCACGATCTGACTGCAAAAAATGACATAATATTAAAGCTTGCACTCGAGCTTATTGCAAGAGATGACGTTACTGATGTTTATTCATCACCCGATTATCCGCAATTCAATATAGGCAGAGATCCGGCAAATCTTATCGAACTTGTTGCTTTAGCAAAGGATGTTAACACTGCAAAGCTTTCCGCTTCAGATGCTGAAGAGCTTAATAACGCAGTTGCTGAGGCTGAAAGCATTATAAATAAAACCGTTGGTGTAAAAGGCGAGCTTGAAGCATCTGAAAACAGACTGACATCCTGTCTTGTAAAAGCAGGCGTACTTACTGCTGATAAAACTGAAGAAAGCTCAGATTTATTTGAAAATATCAGCCTTTGGCTTTATGAAAAATTCGGAACAGACGGTTTTTCAGAAATCATCAGTAACATATTTGTAAGATAATAACAAATAACAAAAAATATCACAAACACAAAAAGAGCAAATACAGCGTTTTCTGTATTTGCTCTATATTTTTACTATATTTTACAGTTTTGAATATCCGTAACTGTTGATAAGGGCATCTATTTTCTGCTTCTGTTTACACAAAGGACATTCATGTGCGGGAACGGTAAAATAATCCGGCAAGTGATCGGGTTTGAATACCGAATCAACAGCATATTCGCCGCATTCGTCCTGTGTTGCAAATATTGATGCAATACCTACTACTTCACCGCCGTAATATTTAACTGCTTCAATAGCTGAAGCTGCCGTATTACCCGTTGCAACAGATACTGCCAACACAAGAACATGTTTAGAATTTATCATCGGAACAATGTTGTCCCTGAACAGAATCTGAGAACTGCTTGTCATTTCGGGAGTTACAACATAAATCGACTGATGAGCGTTTATATTCATAAACGCATTTTTCGTAAGATCTTCTGCAAGGCAAGCACCTATAACCTCAGTACCGTCAAGACAAAGTATAGTATCAACGATTCGTGTATTATAGTTGTAATTACGGCACAGCTCTTCTGCGACAGCCTTGGCTTCCGAAAGTCGGGATTTCTGTGCAGCAACGTCAATATAATAGTTACTGTGGGAATGACTTGATACAAAATGACCCTTTACAGCACGAAGGAATAAGTCTTTTCGAGTTGTTGTAATTTTTGTAACATTCTGTGTCGGCATTTAATTTACCTCCCTGTTTTGTTTAAAATAAATTTTTTATTTGTACTTATTATACAATAATCAAAAGTGAATTGCAATACTTTTTGAGCATTTTTATTATTTTAATTCTTCACAAAGAATTCACAAGGAATTACCGTACAAAAATACCACCGGTCAAGCAAACCGGTGGCAAATAACTATTTATGATACCGACTGTCTTTCTGCGGAGTAATTTACATCAATACTCTTTTTAAACAGCATATAATCGTATTTAGGACGCCAGTCATCACCTGTGCTGACATTCTCAAACGATGCTTCATCTGCAGCAACGTTAATTGCTGTAACACCGCAAAGATTACCGTCTTTCTTGTATACTGTATCCCAAAATGCGTGATGTCCGATATATGTAACGCTATCGGGTATGTATACATAAGTCATAGACTGATTATAGCTGAATGCATCGGAACCGATATACTCAAGACCTTCGGGAAGAGAAAGATAAACATCACCCAACGCCTCATCGGAAGTATAATGAGTATCTGAAACTTCGCTGTCAGCCTTGTATGAATACACATTTGCCAACAGAGGAATTTCAAAAAATCCCAATGTTTCAATTGTTTTAAGTCCTTCGGGAAGATAAACCGTGGTCATGTTTGCATAATTAAAGCACAGCGGGCCTACCGTTTCAACCGAAGAAGGAACAACATACGTGAGAACATCATTTACATACTGACCGTAATTTTCAGAATCGGCAGAAGGCTCAATTCTGGAACCGTTTTCATCATACTCTGCCCAACCGTATTTTTCCGCTAAATAAGTGTCATGATCACACGGATAGCAGATTATCTCAGTCTTGTCTTTGTTATAAAGCACTCCGTCAACATCACAATAATTGGGATTATTTTCGTCAACCTCAATGTATCTCAAAGCCCAACAAGAATAAAACGATTTAGCATCAATATATGTAACATCTGCACCGATATAAACCACCTGCAATTTTTCATCGCAGTTGAATGCATATTCACGAATAGATGTTATTGGTTTTGATTCATCTTTGACAACAGTAAAATTAGTATTAACATCGGGATTTTCACTGTCATACTCAACAGAAGAAACATAGTCAATTGTCAGCTCTTTTATATAACCGGTATTACTGAATTTTGAAAGCTGATAAGTCTCTGCACCGAGAGAATCATATTCAAAAGTGTCTTTTTGAACAGTACGAACACTGAAATAACAAGACAGGGAAACAGCAATTATTATAACTACCGTAAAAATAACCTTTTTTAGGCTGTAATGCTTATATGGCTTATTTATATGAGGAGGTGCAAGGCCTTCAATTTGATAAGTCCATATTTCATCCTCGGGAATATTCAGCGTTATTTCCTCTGACGAGGTGATATTATCAACTTTCTTTTTCTCCTTTTTACTCATAATTCACACCTCATCCCTTATAAACACCTTCAACGGATATACCTTCTTCCTTAGCTTCTTTTTCAGAAACTTCGGCACGCCGCTTAAGAACTTCCATAACCATATTCTGTTTTTTACTGTCATAATCCCAGAACAGATACGGAATTGTCATAAGTAAGAATCCGATAACGTCAACGATCAACGGAATTGCAATAATACTGCGTCTTGAAGCATCGATAAACAGAACATCCCAGTTGCTGTTAAATCCGTATCTGAGAAGCAAAAGAGGAATAAGCAGTCCTACAAAAGAAGTAATCGGACCTGTAAACCAACCAAAAACACTGGAGAAATTCTCAAGTCTTTCGCCTGAAAGATACATTTGATAGTCACCTATACGAACTTCCATATCACGCATAGCTGTTGTAGGTACGGTTTTTGTCATTTCAAGGAAGAACAGAACAACAACACAAATCGTTCCGCAAAGAGTGAGATTTTCACCGCAGAACCATATTGCAGCAGCAATAATTCCGTAGCCTATGCCTCGGCTGAGCTGATAGAAAATCATAATCTGCTTATATGAGAACCTCTTTAAGAAATAAGGTGACAGCAGATCGGGCGGCGTTCCCGCAAAGGAAATCAGTGCAACGATAAGGCTGTAAGGCAGACCGCTTAAACGGAATGTATAGAAATACAGAATTGTTACAAAGGGCAGCATTCCGTTACCCAGTGAATCTATAAGACCTACTATGGTATTTATAAGCAGATATTTGTTATGAAGAACACCGAACATACCGTCCCAGAATTTAATTTGAACTTTCTTTTCAATTGGCGGCTGAGGTATACGTTCTTTTATTCGTCCGGCAAATACCATCGTCAGCACAGCAAATGTAATAAATGTTATGGGAATAACAAATCTGTAAACATTGATATCCGCCCATTCATATCGAAGCATACCTATGATGACGGGAAGAATAATTGCCATAATTGAATTGAAAATGTGTGAAATCTTTATAGGATAGCTTCTTACAAGGATTCGCTCCTGAAGGTTGGGGCTGATATTCTTTGCACAAACTTCAAGGTTGTTTGCAAAACCGAAAACGTTATATGTAGCAAAAAGCAGATTTGCAACCCAAACTCTTGTTGCGACATCAGCAATTTCATAAACGGGAAGCCAGCCGATAAGGATGACCATTATACATTTAGGAACAACGTCACAGTAAAGTGAATACTTATATCTGCCATACTTTGGAAGCAGTTTTTTACGCCAAAAAATATTTCGTGCACCTACCCATCCCGTATATAGGAAATGAGTTCCGAAGGTTTTAAAGCACGCCGTTGCACTCATACCCTCCAAGCCGTTCAGATACGTTATAAACGAACTCGATTGATCAAACAACAACGAGTAATCGAAAATAATCGTTGAAATACCAAAAAGCATCATTCCGATATATACGGCATAGAATTTCTTTTCAGTCTTTTTAGGCAGGAAGCCTAAGTTGTCACACACAAACCACCACATCAATGCGGAAATATACCCCAGCGGCATATTTAAAATACTGATAACTGAAAACGTAAGATAAGGTAATTTGTAATGATGCATAATAAGGTAACATGAAGACCAAAAACCTATGTATTCAAGAGTTTTTGCACCCGCATAGTTACTTCCGACTGCAACTACTACATCTTTATACTCTTTGTAGGGAACATATTTTCCCTCGGCAGGAGTATTCCAATGAGTTTTAATTTCGGCAGCAAATGATTTGACTGTATCAAGGACTTTGCCTTTTTTATCACTCATTTTTATCGCCCTCCTATACTTGTTATAATTTATTGTATCATAATGATAAAAGAATAGCAACATAAATTTATTTTTTTGTTAATTTAGTAAAAAAATATAAGGACAGCAAAAAAGCCGTCAAAAAAAAGAATCAAATTATCACGGAAATACTTTGGAAGTCCTATACATTTGCAAGTGCTCTTACTGCTGTACAGGGTATGATATTATATAAAAAATTAAAACCTTGAGATTAATCAAAAATTTTGTCTTTTTTATGAGCTTTTTGAAAAAAAAGTATTGACAAACAAAAGCAGAGTAGTTATAATGATAACGGTTAGCATAGTCTAACTTATATTTTGTACTAAAATCTTTTAATTCTTATATAATTAGAAAAGGGGGATTTAAGATGATGCCGCTTTCTCTTGCAGACGTAGGCGAAGATCTCATTATAAAAAAAATAGGCGGTAAGCCCGAAGTCAAGGCACATCTTGAAAACCTCGGCTTTGTGGCAGGAAGTGCTGTAAAGATAGTTAACACTATGGGCGGGAATATTATAGTTAATGTTAAGGAATCCCGCATTGCTATCAGCAAGGAAATGGCGCAGAAAATAATGATATAAATTAGTTTCTGCTTATTTTTAAATACTTGTGTTAGGAGGATAAAGGTATGAAAACTCTTAAGGAAGCCAAGATCGGTCAGACCGTAAAAGTTGTAAAGCTTCACGGCGAAGGCGCTGTTAAACGCAGAATTATGGATATGGGCTTGACAAAGGGCGTTGAAGTTTATATTCGTAAAGTTGCTCCCCTGGGTGACCCTGTTGAAGTTACCGTTCGTGGATATGAGTTATCTCTTCGTAAAGCGGATGCAGAAATGATTGAAATTGAGTAAAAATAAGAAAGATTTATTTTTTAGTCTTTTGGTTAGTGTTTGCTAACCGTAGAAAGTGAGGATTTACACATGAGTATAAAAATTGCCCTTGCCGGCAACCCTAACAGCGGCAAGACTACTCTTTTTAACGCTCTGACAGGCTCAAATCAGTATGTAGGTAACTGGCCGGGCGTTACTGTTGAGAAAAAAGAGGGTAAGCTTAAGAAAAACAGCGATGTTGTTATCACCGACCTTCCCGGTATCTATTCGCTTTCACCCTATACCCTTGAAGAAGTTGTTGCCAGAAACTATCTTATAAATGAAAGACCCGATGCAATTCTTAACATTGTTGACGGTACAAACCTTGAGAGAAACCTCTATCTGACAACTCAGCTTACGGAATTAGGTATTCCTGTAGTTATTGCCATCAACATGATGGATATAGTCAGAAAGAACGGCGACAAGATCAACACTCAGCAGCTCAGCAAGGAGCTTGGCTGTAAGATCGTTGAAATCTCTGCTCTTAAAGGCACAGGCATACTTGAAGCGGCAGAAGCAGCAATTGAAGCTGCAAAAGCAGGCAAAGCAGTACCTCAGCATACATTTTCCGGCACTGTTGAGCACGCAATTGCTCACATTGAAGAAGCAGCAGTTCACGGTATGCCCGAAGAACAGCAGAGATGGTATGCAGTTAAAATCTTTGAAAGAGATGACAAGGTACTTGAACAGCTCAATCTCGATAAAGCTGTTCTTGACCACATTGAAGCTGACATTACTGCTGTAGAAGAAGAAATGGATGATGATGCAGAAAGCATTATTACAAATGAGCGTTATGTTTATATCGCACAGCTTATGAAAAACAGCTACAAGAAAAAGAGTGCAGGTCAGCTTACAATTTCAGATAAGATTGACAAAATCGTTACAAACCGTATTCTTGCACTTCCCATTTTTGCTGTTATAATGTGGCTTGTATATTACATATCTATCGGTTCAATTGGTGATTGGACAGTAGGATTCATGAATGACACACTCTTTGGTGAGTGGATCGTTCCCGGAGTTACAACACTTCTTGAGAACATCGGATGTGCTGAATGGCTTGTAAGCCTTGTTGCTGACGGTGTCGTAGGCGGCGTAGGTGCAGTTCTCGGCTTCGTTCCTCAGATGCTCATTCTCTTCCTTCTCCTTTCAATTCTTGAAGATTGCGGCTATATGTCTCGTGTTGCTTTCATCATGGACAGAATCTTCCGCAAGTTCGGTCTTTCCGGTAAGAGCTTTATTCCAATGCTCGTAGCAACAGGCTGCGGCGTTCCCGGTGTTATGGCTTCAAGAACAATCGAACAGGACAGAGACCGTAAAATGACAATCATGACAACCTGCTTCATGCCCTGTGGTGCAAAGCTTCCCATCATTTCAATGATTGCAGGTGCACTCTTCGGCGGCAGTGCATGGGTTGCAACATCAGCATACTTTATCGGTATCGGTGCCGTTATCATTTCCGGTATCATGCTTAAGAAAACAAAGCCCTTTGCAGGCGATCCTGCTCCTTTCGTTATGGAGCTTCCCGCATATCATGCACCCGTGCCCGGAAATATTCTCAGAGCAACATGGGAGCGTGGCTGGTCATTCATCAAGCGTGCAGGTACAGTTATACTTGCATCAAGCGTACTTGTTTGGGTACTTCAGTCTCTTTCATTTGAAGGCGGCTTCCACTACATCACAGAAGAGTTAGGCGGAGCATCTATACTTGAAGTTATCGGCGGTGCAATTGCAGTAATCTTCCAGCCTCTCGGCTTCGGCACATGGCAGGCAGCAGTTGCAACAGTTCTCGGTCTTGTTGCTAAGGAAGAGGTTGTAGGTGTATTCGGTACACTTTCATCAATGGCTGACGCAGACCTTGCATTTGAACTTGCAGACTCCGTATCTACAGAGCTTTCAATCTTCGGTCAGGAATTCTTCGGCGGCAACGCTATAGCAGGCTTCTCATTCATGGTATTCAATCTTCTCTGTGCTCCTTGTTTTGCAGCTATGGGTGCTATCAAAAGAGAAATGAACAACTGGAAATGGACAGCTTTTGCAATCGGCTATATGTGTGTATTTGCTTACGCAATTTCACTTATCGTATACCAGCTCGGTTCATGGTTTGTTGGCGGCGGCAATATCATTGGTACAATTGTGGCTGTTGCACTTCTTGCATTCATTCTTTATATGCTTGTACGTAAGAATCCTTATGATGACAAGAAGCTTGCAAAGAAGTTTTAAGGTGACAATATGAATGCTCCGACATTTATTGTAGCGGCAATTATTGCAGCAATAGTAATCGCAATTATCGTTGTAAACATCCGCAATAAGAAAAAAGGCAAGGGCTCATGCTCCTGCGGCGGTTCCTGCGGTGCTTGTCCTATGGGTGATTCATGTCACTCCAACAACACCAAAACCGAATAAAATATTAAAAGCCATCGGTTCAATATCCGATGGTTTTTCTTTCACTGCTATGTGCAAAAAGAAATAACCCTTAACTGTTTATCTTCCGAACCGACAGTTAAGGGTCATTTCCATTCACTTTTATTATCTAACATCATTTTGTATACCTACTCTTTCTACAGTTTTTTTGATACTTTCCATACTAAACAATCAATTTCGAAACGGTTGAATAATATTTTTTATATATCAATTCCCGTAAAGTGAGAAGCACTTTTTGCCTCGAAACGGATGCTGTTTTGAATCATATCCTTCTGACTCTTTTTTATTTAACCTTTTCGGTGAGAGTCTTTTCTTATCTGAACATTGGTATCACTCCTCCTTGTGTCTATATAATAGCATACATCTTTATGTTTTTCAAGATGGTATTTTGTATAAGTTTTACTAAATATTTTCATTCAATATGCAGAAATTATAAAAAATGTCTATTTTATATTGACAGTCAAAAAAGATTTTGATATAATTATTATGTTAGGGTCTGTCATACAAGACAGATCTTTTTCTGTTTTTTGCTTGACTAATACTATTCAGAGATGTAAAATACTCAACGAGGTGGTTTTATGAAAGATAATCTTAATTGGGGCCTGTTCAGCAAATACAGACCGGAATTATACGGTGTTGCAACAATAATGATATTGGTTTTTCATTCGCTATCCGTTGTTCCGATAACCGGGGTAGCAAAAATGCCGATTTCAATATTGAATTATGGCGTTGATGTATTTTTACTGTTATCAGGAATGAGTCTGTACTTCTCTTACAGCAAAAACAACGATTACAAAATCTTTATAAAAAAAAGATGCGAAAGAACTTTAGCTCCGTATCTCATATTGTCCTTGTTCTACTGGTTTTGGAAATATATTATTGCAAAATCAGACATTCTCAGCTTTTTATACAATGCATCAGGCTTATCATTGTTTCTTGTAAAAAAAGAAGAATATTTAACTCTTGGCGAAGCTGAAATTTGGTATGTTGCATTTATTATGATGATGTACGCAATATATCCCGCAATCTATGACCGACTTTTTAATGTATCCGAAAAAAAGAGGAAGATAAATTTCGCAATTATGTTGATCGGTGCATTTGCGACTACAATATTAATCAAGTTTTATGCAACAGACACATTCAGCAGTGCTGAGGTTTGGCTGACAAGAATCCCTGTTTTCCTTATAGGCTGCTATTTGGGCGATATAATCAAAGAAAAACGCAAATTTAAGCCTTTAGACTATATTTTATTTGTAAGTGTAATTCCGCTTAAAGCAATTTTCATGCTGCTTAATATAAATAATGATATTGTAAACAGATATTTGGGAATATTCAGTGCATTTGCAATATGCTTCTTTATTGCAGTCTTTTTTGAAGCATTACCTGTCAAGCCCATACAGAAAATGCTGTCTTTTTTCGGCGGAATATCCTTGGAAGTATATATAACACATATTTTAATCAGAAATGCAATCCTATATTATGTGCCGGATATGCTTACATCAGATGCTTTCACTTTTTCACAAAAGGTATTAATATATGCAGGAATCGTAGTTGCTTCAGTGATTATAAGTTTTGCTTTCAGCAAAACATTTAATGCTGTACTTAAAAAAATCAAGCAGAAAAAAGCACCGGAGGTGCGGTAAAAATGAATTTTCTTGATATAGGTCAAATTAATGATATTTATGCCGACGGCATACATGATGATGCAAAAGCAATTCAGCGTTGTCTTGATGAAATGAAAGACGGCGGAACGATTTACTTCCCCGACGGAACATACCTTATTTCTTCATGCCTTATATTTTATTCCAATCAATGGCTGAAGTTTTCCGACAAAGCTGTTCTTCTTCGTTCTGACAAGAGCGAAACAATTACAAAATATATGCTTGCTTCATACTCGGAGCCTGACATCGGTGGATATGACGGAACACATGATGTTGTAATTTCAGGCGGAATTTTTGACGGAAACGAAAATCTTAAGGAAAAGCTAACTATTATCAATACTGTTCATTGCACAAATGTTGTAATTAAAAATTCACGGTTTGTTCATTGTGCTTATTGGCACTGCATTGAGCTTAACTCAACAAAAACCGCTTTGATACTTGACTGTGTATTTGACGGTCCTTCCTACACTGCCATGCGTGAGGACTTAACAAGTGAGCTGATACAGCTTGATGCTCCTCGAATTGGTACCTACGGTCCGGTTTTTGACTGCGAAGGAAAGCTTATTGATTTTCTGCCTGATGCCACCCCTTGCTGCGATATAAATATAGCTTCATGCATTTTCAAATGTGACAGCTTTACTGCCATTGGGCACCACGGCAACGATGAACACCATGACATTAAGATTCTGAGCAATATTTTCACAGGTTTTTCGGGCAACGAAAAACACAGCAGAGGCTTTATTACATTTATGGAAAAGGTGCATGATGTTGAAATTGCAGAGAATGCATTTATATCAAAAGCTGACTCTGACCGAAAAAGCTCAGGCATTTCAACAAATAATCAAAATAAATCCTCAATACTTGCAGATAGCAATACATTCACAGGTCATTTTGATGAATATTTCATCGGCGGAATTACACAAAGCAACAACAAATTCAACTAAACAAAATCCCTTGTCTGCTAAATAACTGACAGACAAGGATTTTTTTGTATTCACAATAATTTACTTTTAACGTTACCGCAATAATGCAGAATAAAAAAAGCTGATATGTGTGCAAAAGCTTCCTTCAGGGAAAATGCATTTATCAGCAAAGACGGCGATATGTTTGAAACAAGAAAACGGCTTTCGCAGTGCCCGCAAAAAAAGGGACCCGATAAAACGTTAGTTTTGTCGGGAGTGGAGAAGCAATACTGTGAAAGAGCTTTTTGTGCTTGCACAAAAACGATTGATACGAAGTTTGCGACGACGACGGTGGGACATATAATCTTTTTACTTTATGGAAACGCAGTTTTCTATAAAGTAAAAAAAGAAACAACCCTTAACTGTTCATCACTCTGACGTGCAGTTAAGGGTCATTTCCATTCACTCTTGATATCTAACATCTTTTTGTATACCTCTTCTTTCTACAGTGTTCATGATGCCGAATACTGAAAACCGATTTTTTTATTTCTTAAAGGAAAGGTTTCTGTTCTGACATCTTTTCAGCTCTTCTTTTAAGCATCGATTTTTATTTGCTTTTTGAGCCTTTCGGTTTTTACCTGTACATCGGTATCACCTCTCTGTGTTTATATAATAGCACAGAATTTCTGATTTTACAATATGGAATATTATACAATATTAACATAATTCATTTATGCAAGTCGCAGATTTTATGCAGTATTACTTTAATATTTATTGACTTTCTTTGTTACACTATGCTATAATAAATGTATTAGGGCAACATCAGGTGTTGTCCTTTTTTGTATATTTCAAGCTTTTCTCTCAAAAAAGCGGTCTTTTATTCGCAGGGCGAAACAGCCGCATATTTTTAACACTCTACTTTTCTGTCAAGGATTGACAAATAAAATTTGCTGTGATAAATTGTTATCAGAAAGAGGTGAACCCTTATGAAAACATTAAAAAAAATACTTATCGCAGCTATACCGGTCACAATTATCGCAGTAGTAGTTGTTGCGGTTATTTTTTCAGGCGTATTTAACAGCTACTGCTTCACAATTGATGCAAGTGAAAAAGGAAATACACTCAGCAACCCCGTAAGCAATGTAAACATCTGGTCAATTGAGGGAGATCCGTTTGTAAATGCAACGGCAAGCGAGGAATACAATATTTTTAAATTTACAGATTATGTTCAGCTGATGCAGTGCAGCGGAGGAACAGTGGCAAGAGATCTGTTTATTGACCCGACAGACACTTCCGTTCTTGATGATTATGATTTTTCCCGACTCATCGCAAACTGTCGTGGAGTTCTGGAGCTGGGTGCAAAGCCTATGCTTAAATTGGGAAGCGTTCCTCTGAAATATACTTCAGGTGCATCTGCAGAAGACGGAGGCTTCGACATGAATCCTTATCCGCCCGATGATTACAATGTTTATTATGATTATATTTATGCTCTTGCACAGGCTCTTGTTGACGAATTTGGGAAAGATGAGGTTCTCGAATGGCGTTTCGGCGTTATGACTGAATATGAAAACAAAGATTGGTTCAAAACAGCCGACGACAATGCAGACAATGCAGCAATCGAATACTGCAAGCTCTACGATTATACCGTGCAAGCACTTATTGATGTAATCGGAGAGGATGTCTTTGTAGGTGCCCACTCAATGACTGTTACTGAAGGTCTTTGGGACGAAGCAATCTTTATAGAACACTGTGCTCAAGGTCAAAACTATGCAACGGGCGAAACAGGTACAAGAATCTGTTACCTTTCCGCTTCTTTCTACGATTACTCTCCCGGTGAGTATACTACAGGAATGACTTTGCCTGAGTGCATTGATTATCTTCGCACAACCGCAGAAAATGCGGGACTTTCAAATCTGCTATACGGTGTTGACGAAGGCAGGATTCTTTGTGGTAATACAAGCGGAACGACAGGAAATGAGCTGCTTTCAAGAACCTGTGGCTATACATATCAGGCGGCATATGATGCAAGAATTTACAATCAGATGTTTGAAAATGACATAAACTATTTTTCAGCCTGGGGATATCTCTCCGGCGGACTGCTCAGCGGTAACCCCACGGTAAGCTATCATGTCGCACAAAATGCAGCAAAATTTGAAGATGCAAAAATTGTCAGTACAGAAAAAAGCAAAAGCGGTCTGCTTGTAGGCTCGGAAGTTGATGCCGTTTCAGCATACAATGAAACAACAAACACTCTGCACATTATGGCGTACAACTTTAAAAACGACATTGATTACGCAAAAGAAGCAGAACTGAGCTTTAAAATCTCTGTACCCGAATTTGAGAATAAAAAAGTAAAAGTCACCGCATATGTAATAGATGACAACTGCAATTATTTTGACGAGTGGCTTGAAGACAGAGAAACATACGGTATTAGTGATGACTGCTTCTCCTGGTCACCGGATGACCCGCAGCTTGACAACACTACCACCCTTACCGACGAAAATGCAAGACAGCTCTACTACAATGAACTTTATGCAAAATATTACGAATGTTCAAAATTGACTCCCGAAACAACTGTAACAACCGTTACAGACGGTCAAATTGAGCTTAACATAACTCTTGCACCTCACGCAGTAATATTCTATGAAATAACGAGAATCAACTGATATCGTTTACGTTGACTAAACAATAATATCCCGAAGATTGAGTTCTTCGGGATATTTTGTATTGACTTATGCATTTTTTAAAGCCGTGCAATCATTTTCAGCATTAAGCCAGCTATTGATAATTGCAGGATTTTCAAAAATTGAATCACACTTTTTGATAAAGGGAACGATATCACCAAAATCAAGAGCCCTATGATCAAAAGCAATGCAAATCGGCATAATTTTTCTAAAATCAGCGTTTTTTATGCCGCAACTATCAGTTGCACACACAACTTTATCCTGAATTGCACCCAATCCGAAGGCTGCAACCTGAGGAGGAATGACCTCAAGCAGCGATACACTGCCTTTGAGACTTCTGTCAAGAGAGCCCAGGTTTGACACTGTGACAGTTCCCTGTTCAATATCATGACCTGTCAGCCTGTCGTTTTCACTCATCGAGTAATATTTTCTCTTTTCCTCACCTTTGAGAAGTTGAATCTTATTCTTACCTGTTTTTGAACCGATAAGTCTGCCGAGAGCTTTAAGGACATTACCCTTCTTAAGCTCGTTAATGGTATTTGCAAAAGATACCTCATACATAGCCTCATCAAGAATTGTGTTTTCTGCTTTTCTTCTGATATCCGTAAACTTTTCACTGATATCATCAAGATTCATCCACTCAAAGCCTCTTACATTAATTGTCATCATTTCACCCGTAGGCATTATCATTGGTACAGACATATTGATTTCTTCAAAGCTGTCAACCTTTCCTCTGACGAGCTTCTGATTATAATTAATATGAGCATTCATCTGA
Source organism: uncultured Eubacteriales bacterium (assembly GCA_964454355.1). GTDB lineage: Bacteria > Bacillota > Clostridia > Oscillospirales > Acutalibacteraceae > UBA1081. The sequence goes on from CAYVTA010000029.1 coordinate 15,549, forward strand.
GGTGAAGCTTTAAGACCTTCTGCAATAATTTTAAGCATAAGAGTATTTATGGTTATTCTTTTATCTAAGCTTCTCTTACTGTTGATTTTTTTAAGTTCAACAAGAACATCTGTTATATCTGCTTCATAATTATATGCAACATGGGGAATGGTCTGCCAGCTCTCTGTTGTCATGTTGGCTACGATTTTTCTCTGAAGTCCGAAGTTTTCTGTGTTAGTAATGTTAAGCATTGTTTGTTCCTCACATTCATAGTTTTTGTTGGGTGTTCATCACCCTTGATTGCATTTTATGTCAGGAACAATGAAAAAACCACATACTTTCGGTTGCGTAAACCGGCAATTGCGAAAAAATATCACCCGCAACCTTTAATTTCTGCAATTTCTATTGAAAATTCTTCACTGTATAGTGTATAATGTATATAAAAGAAAAAGGAAGTGATACTATTGAGTATTCAATTAGGCTCAAATCTTGCAGAGCTTAGAAAGAAAAATGGCTATTCCCAAGAAGCACTTGCTGAAAAATTGGGTATCAGCAGACAGGCCGTTTCTAAATGGGAAAGAGGCGAATCTACTCCTGATACCGATACATTAATAGAGCTTGCATCTCTTTACGGGACAAGTCTTGATATGCTTGTTGGCAACAAGAACAGTGAAGAAGAAACACCAAAACAAGGGAAGAAAAAAACAGAAAAACAAAAAAACAGTGATGCAATATACCCGGGGCTTTCTGCAAAGCTTTTAAAATTCCCATTACCTGTATTTATAATTGCACTTTATATTTTACTCGGCTTTGCTTTTAGCCTGTGGCATCCCATGTGGATATTATTCCTGCTCATACCTACATATTATCACTTTGCTATCGGTGCAAAAGCAAAAACAAAAAAAGGTCTTCTTTTGATGCTGCCTGTAATTGAGCTTGCTCTCATTCTGTTCCTTATCCTCGGTTTTGCCGTAAGTGCATGGAAGTATGCCTGGATACTTTTCATACTGGCTGTAGGATATTATTGGATTGTCGGAACATATGTAAAAAATTAACTCTTAGGACATATAATTTTTTTACTTTACGGAAACGTAGTTTCCCATAAATTTAAAAAACTCTCAAAGTCAAACGCTTTGAGAGTTGATTTTTTTAAAGAACTTTTGCAAGAAAGCTTTTAAGACGTTCACTTTGCGGATTATCAAAAATATCCGCAGGTGATCCCTGTTCGATAATCACGCCGCTATCCATAAATATAACCCTGTCTGCAACTTCTCTCGCAAATCCCATCTCGTGGGTTACAACAACCATCGTCATGCCTTCTGAAGCAAGATTTTTCATAACATCAAGCACTTCACCGACCATCTCCGGATCAAGAGCTGATGTTGGCTCATCGAAAAGCATTACCTCCGGTTCCATGCACAACGCACGAACAATGGCTACACGCTGTTTCTGACCGCCGGAAAGCTGTGAAGGATAAGCATCGGCTCTGTCTTCAAGACCTACTCTCTTAAGCAGTCCTATCGCCTTTTCCTGTGCCTCAGCCTTACTCTTTTTAAGTAATTGGATGGGAGCGATTGTCATATTCTTAAGAATATTCATATTTGCAAAGAGGTTGAAATGCTGAAAAACCATTCCCATCTTCTGACGGTGAAGATTGATATTCACTTTTTTATCAGTTATATCTATACCGTTAAACAAGATCGTTCCGTCTGTGGGCAGCTCAAGCAGATTCAAGGAGCGAAGGAATGTAGACTTTCCGCTTCCGGATGGTCCGATAATTACAACAACTTCGCCTCTTTTTATATCGGCATTGATACCGTCAAGAGCCTTGACCTCACCGCCGTTATAATGTTTTTTTAGTCCTTTGACTTCAATAATATTATCGTTCACTGCGGCGAAGCCTCCTTTCGATTGAAGTGAATATCTTTGTCAGCACAATTACCGTTACAAGGTAAATTGCAGCAACTGCAAGTAGCGGCATAAATGCTTCAAAGGTTATTCCCCTGATACGGTCGCCCGCCTTTGTAAGATCCATAATTCCTACATAACCTGCAATAGATGTTTCCTTAAGCAATGCGATAACCTCATTAAGCAACGTAGGAAGTGATGACTTTACTGCCTGAGGAATAATAATATGAATCATCGTTTGAACGTAATTAAAGCCAAGGGAACGTCCGGCTTCAAACTGACCGTTATCGACGGACATTATACCTCCACGGAAAATCTCAGCAACATATGCCGCAGAGTTGCAACCGAAAGCTACAACTGCAATAAGCACATCGCTTGACTGCGTCTTAAGGAAAACGAAATACCAAAGCATGAGCTGAACAACAACGGGAACACCACGGATAACAGTGATGTAAATTTTGCTTATACCGTTAAAGAATTTCAAAAAACGATAACCAAAACCGCCACGCAATCTGAGTGATTCTTCATTCTTGTCGTATGACGAACGAATCGCAGCAAGAATAATACCGAAAATCAGACCTACAATTATTGAAAGAAATGTAATAAGCAGCGATTTTCCAAAACCTTCAACAAGCCACTCCCATCTGTTATCTACAACGAAACACTTAACAAATGTATCTTTAAAATCTGTGAACTGTTCAATTATCCATAGCTTAACTGAATCCAAAGCAATTCTCCTTTTTCAACAAATAAAGAAGAGGCGGAATCGCTCCCGCCCCCCAAAACCTTACAAAATATTATTCTGCAGAAATGTACTCTGCAATGATTGCATCGATCGTGCCGTCTGCCTCAAGCTCTGCGAGAGCATTGTTTATAGCATTGAGAAGCTCTGTATTCTCTTTTGCTACGCAGATAGCGTAATCTTCAACAGTATACTCACCTTCAAGGATCTTAAGACCTTCGTTAGCTGCTACATAAGACTTTGCAGGCTCGTTATCAATGATAACTGCAGTAACCTTGCCTGTAATAAGAGCCTGAACTGCGTCTGCACCTGTCTTATAACGGATAACATTATCTTCACCGAAGCCCCATTCAACTGCTTCTGAAGAAGAATAGATGTCACCTGTAGTATCCTGCTGAACACCGATTTTAATTCCTTCCTTAACGCCTGCGGGATTGCCGTCAGCATCAAAGCCTGTGTAGAAATCCTCAAAAGATGTATATTCGCTGTCTTCAAGAACGATAACAGACTGAATACCTGTTGCATATGAAGTTGAGAAGTTAACGCTTTCAAGTCTTTCATCAGTAACAGTCATGCCTGCTACACCCATATCAAACTTACCTGTCTGAACACCGCCAATGATTGAACCGAATTCAACGTCCTTGATTTCAAGTGTCATGCCGAGCTTTTCAGCAATTGCTGTTGCAATCTCAACATCGATACCTACGAACTCGCCACCCTCAACATACTCATAGGGAGGGAAAGCTGCGTTTGTAGCCATAACAAGCACACCATCTGTTGCTGTCATGCTGCCTGTTGAAGCCTGTGCACTTACATCTTCATCTGTAGATACTTCTTCATTAACGTCTGTTGTTGTGTCTGAACAACCTGCAAGCATACAAACAGAGAAGATCATTGCAACTGCCATTAAAATTGTAATTATCTTTTTCATTTTAGGACACTCCTTTAAAATTATTACTTAGAAAGTATACCATATATTTATTTCTAATTCAACACAAACTTTATATATAAATATACAGTATTTCGGCAAAAAACCTATGTCATTTTAATAATTATACACTATTATTTCAAAAACTTGCTGTATCCGCTGCCATACTGCACACATCTTGAAACACGGCTGAGCGTTGCTGAAGAAATATCGGTTTCTTCAATAACCTGATTATACGTTTTTCCTTCCATCAACAATTTTGCTGCTCTTACACGCTGAGCCATCTGCTCAATTTCTTTTATTGTACACAAATCATCAAACAGTGCTTTACAATCTTCTGATGATTTCATGGATGCTATCAGCTCATAAAGTTCAGTTATCATCTGTTCATTATTTTTACTGCACATAATCACAAATTCTCCAGAGATTTGCTGAAAAACGCCCTCGTTTTCTCGGATTTGGGATTATTGAAAATCTCCTCGGGTGTTCCCATTTCTTCAATTACACCATCAGCCATAAAAATAATTCTGTCTGAAACTTCCCTTGCAAAGCCC
>CAYVTA010000030.1:0-18863 GCA_964454355.1 uncultured Eubacteriales bacterium
TTTTATAAATATTAAGCAATCAGTTTATTCTGTTACCGGTTCTTCAACAATGTCGGAAGCATAGCTTATCACGGGATTTTCAATCCACATATCCGCTATATCCGTTTCAAAATACAAAACTGTGAGAATATCGCCTATCTCGTAGAATATTGCCTCGGGAAGCTCGTCAGCAGAAACTCTGAGATACTCATCAATGCCCGCAACTGCAATATAATAACAGGTTGATCCGTTTTCAATCTGAGACTTGATTTTTGTAACTGCACCTGTTACCTCGATTGTTTCGGAAACATCGGAATCAGTATCATCACTTGAGATAACACTTTCAATGCTTACAGATGTATCAACATCAATCACAACATTTTTGTTATCCTTGAGCTGTTTTGTATAGTTTTCAATACAAAGTGAAAGATCAGGTTTACCGTCTGCATTATCAGTTGCAACGATATTATAGTTGCTGACGTTAACCATTGCATAACCCTTAACAACATTACTGCTATCCTTCATCGCCATGAAGTAAGTTGCCTCACCGTCAAGGTTAATAAGGATGGGGAATGTTGCAGACCAGCCCTTATCGGACAAAGCACCTTCGGCAGAGCTCTGAGCTGCACTTTCTGTAGCACCTGTTGTATTGTAGAACATAGCTTCTTTTGTACGCTGGTTAATAAGGATAAATCCAAGAATTGACTCGTCGGATGTAACACTGGTTACACCTGTATAAATGTAAACGTCATCATCCATTGCAATATAGCTGGAGCCGGAAGTTGCCTTCTTAACGCCGCTCTGACCGAAAACTGAGTTCCAGAAGCCACCGTTATATGTGCCGTAGTAGTTGTACTGCTGAACAAGAAGAGTGGAATCATAAACCTGGTCGATCCAAAGGAGATTTGATGTTGTACCGTCATCTGCCGTTGCGTTACCGGAGATAACATCATTAATATCGTAATACTTGGACTCACCTGTTACTGCATCTACAATAACAATTCCCTTAACATCGTTACCGCCGATAAGTCCGACTTTCTTTTCAATAACCTGGCAGATCCAGTAAGGTGTGCCCTCATCATTGACTTCAAAAGAAATATTGCCGAAAATTGCAGTAGGATACGCAAAACGAAGAACACGAACAAGATTCTTCTGGAAATGCTCTGTGGGAGAATACTTAATATAACTCTCTGAGCCGTTTTCGTCAAGGATAACAAGCTCTGTTTCCTGTGTATTCATGTTAACGATAACATAGCCGGGGAAACCGGAGGATGTATTGTTAAACCACTTGAAAATGTTGCCGTATGCTAACGGATATACACGGCAAGGAGCACCGTTATAGTTGATCTGTGTCGCATATTCTGTAGCAAGTTCAAACTGTGACTCAAGTCCGAGAGAAGCAAGGTCACCAAGAACCTTATCAGCAAGCTTTTCTGCGGCAGATTTATCGATCATTGCAACATTTGTAAAGTCTTCTGTACTGTCGATCTTTGTGACACTTGAATCCAAATCAGTTTCATCGCTGAAAGAAAGCAACTGACTGAAATCATCAGCACGGAAGAACACGCTTGATGTAAGATAACCGATGCCGAGAACAACGCCGAGAATCACTACCAAAATAATTGGAACGATGGACACTTTCTTGACATAAGGCATATACTCAGGCTGTATAGCAGCTTTCGAAAGCAATGTTACACAACCGATAAAAATTGCTACAATAATTGCCCAGAACATATAGAATTCAATTGCTCCGAAGTTCATGGGAGGCAGCATAAAGTAATAAACAACAGCACCTATTACTGCAGTAAGAATCAAACTGATTACAATTTTAAGTCCTGCTTTTTCGGGAGGAATAAGCACTTCTTTCGTTGATGAAGTATTTCTGCCTTTTCCCTTATCGGAAAAATCGACCTTAATGGGATCACTCATTTTCTCAACTCCTAATATTTGTACTTGAAATTTATTATACTATACATTATTGTCAATTACAAGTATTTTTTTATTACCATAATTCTTTTGCAAGTCATAAAACAAATTTTTACTCATATTTATCCATTTATTTTTGATTTTTTGTTGACTTTGCGGTTTCTTTTGTAGTATAGTAATATAGTAAAAAACTATGTGGACATAAAAATTTTATGTTAGGAGAGGTTTTATGAGTAATCAGAACGATAATAACACCCAGGTTCTTGATCCCGAAACTGTAAATTCTCAGGAGCAGGCTCAGACTGAAGTTATCGCAGATGAGACTGAAGCAACAACTGAAGTTCCTGTTGTTAAAACAAAAAAAGAGCTCAAAAAAGAGCGTAAAGAAATCAAAAAACATAAAAAAGCTGTTAAGAAGGAAGCTAAGAGACATTCCGCAAAAGCAACAAAAGCACAGAAATTCTTTATTACGTTGCTCACATTAATTGTTGTTGTTTGCATGGTATGGTGTAGCTGTATGGCTATAACTATCACAAAGAATATGATGGATTCAAGCTCTGCATCCACCGGAACAGTAAATGAAGACAATGCAAATGCTGCAAATGACACAAACAACAGCTCCTCAAATGCAAATTCAAGTGCAAGTGCAAACTCAAGCAGCAACAACTCCGCTTCATCAGACTCAAGTGCATCATCCTCCGCAAGCTCTGATGATACAGCAGCATCAACAGAAAACAGCTCTGATGCAAGCAGTGAAGGCACTGATTCATCCGCAGCAGCAACAGGTGATCTTTCAACAAAAGAATCTGTTGTTGAATATTATAAGACTGCTCATGCTAAGGTTCTTTCAGAGGCAGCATCAGTTACAAGAACATACGATAATGTTACAAACTATAACGGTGTTGTCGAAGTTGGCGGTAACTCTACACTTGCAGGTATTGCAAAAACTCTTATGGATACATTTATGTCCGAAAATACTGAAGCTGTTCAGCACGTTGGTTCTGCAGAAATTGCTGCAAGCTTCCCTCCCACAGGTGAAGGCGGTTGCTCAGGTCTTACCGCAGATATGATTTCTGACTATTCATGTAAAGAAGAAAATGGCAATTACATAATCACTCTTACACTTGACAGCTCAGAAGAAAACCCCGATGACGGCTCAAAGGGTAAGAACCTCGTTGATATCGTTGAAGAAAGCCAGATCACAGATGCAGCAGGAAGCTTCGTATCACTTTCAGGATATCAGAACCAGTGTATCGGATCCACTGTTACCGCAACAATTGAGAAGGAAACAGGCAAGATGACACATCTTTCCATTTACAATCCCACATATATGTGTTTCGGCAAGGCAACAGCTATGTCCATTATCACTGTTGAAAATTGTAAGCTTGGTCTTCTTTATGAACAGGAATGGACTGTTGAATGGTAAACCCCATAAATAACAAAACAAAAGGAATGTCAGCTGACATTCCTTTTTTATTATACTTTTTTAAATGCATTCAAAATAATGTTTTGCAAAATCGGCAACCACGGGAGCTATATTTTTAACAACAAGTCCTGATGTATTTATACACATATGATATCCCGATTTATCTCCCCACTTGGTGTCAGAAAGGAAACGCTGATGTTTTGCTCTGCCGGCATCGATTTGCTTGAATTTTCTTTTCATCTCGTTGTCAGTCATATATTCATCGTCTTTTGCACGTGCTCTGCAACGTTTAATTTTTGACTCAGTATCGGAATAAACAAAAATATTCAAAGGCTTATAATCCTCAAGAATAATATTTGCACTTCTTCCTACGATAACACAGTTTTCTTTTGTTGCAACTTCCTTTAAAAATGCACACTGAGAAGTAAGCAGATCTATTGCATTCTGACCTGTAACATCAGTGTAGCTGAATGTTTTGCCGTAGGTAATTGAAAAACTCATCGGAAAACCACTTTCCAAAACACTTTCCACATAATGCTCATTCATTTTATGCTTTTCAGCAATTGCAGTAATAATCTCTCTATCATAATAGGCGTAACCAAGAGTATCGGCAATTCGCTTGCCTAATTCTCTTCCTCCGCTGCCAAATTCACGGCTGATTGTGATGATATTCATGAAAACACCGCCTTTTTTAAAAATATATAGTCATAGTTAAAATCATAATATGCAACAGAATCATAATCGGAAGCCCGATCATAAATTTCTTGTGTTTAGTTTTATGGCGTATTAGTTGCATTGCTGCATACATGGCTATAGCACCGCCCAAAAATCCTACAAGCATAAGTGCTTTCTCAGGCACTCTTCTTCTGGCAGATTTTGCCGCAAGCTTATCATAAACAGTAATTACAACCGCAATAATACTCATTACAGCAAAAACAACCGTCAGATATCCGATAGCTTCCATCACTTAACTACTCGGAACTGTTCCTTTTTGCGATCTTTGGGAGCAGGCTCCTCTGCACCGTAACCAACAGCAACAGCAATCAAAAAACGGTAATCCTCAGGTACATCCAGTCTTTCTTTCCACTTGTTACCCTCGGGAGCATCCAACAAACCACCGATAGAGCCGATAATACAGCTTCCCAACCCCATGCTTTTTGCAGCAACAGCAATATTTTCAACCATAATACCGCCGTCCATATAGTTTTCACCTGTACCGTACATAAAAAGTACTGTTGGAGCGTTCTGATAAAAAGGATTTTTATTCCAATTTGTATAAGCAGGAGTATCCCAGCCCACAAGATTTTTAAAATCCGAATTCATTTCATCAAGAAGAGCCTTATTCTGAACTGCTCTTATGTGACAAGGCTGACCGTTTCTTGCACTGGGTGCCCACATAGCACATTCGAGCAATGTATCAAGCTGTTCGTCACTTATTTGCTCATCAGTATATTCTCTTATCGTTCTTCTTAAAAGTATATTGTCTATAGTTTCGTTATGTATCATTTTTACCACCTGTTGTCAGAATACTCACAGAATGCGTGCATATCCTTTATATCAAGTTTAGTTCCGTCATCAAGAACAGCATATCCGTTCCATCTGCCGTGAACCTGATGACAAGCCATGCCAAATATATTTTTTAGTCCCGAATTGTTAAAATTGTCATATTCGGGAAGCATGGTCATTTCAAATCTGCCGTCGGATGAAGAAAACAACCACGGTTTCATGAAGTCTTTTTCATCCCTTTGAAGAGTTATCTTTTCAATTTTATGAGCCTTGCCGTCATAAAAAAGCGTGTTTTCAGTGAACGAATCCATTTTACCAAAGCCCCAGCCGATTTCAAAGCCAAAAATCTTTCCATCGGGAAGATATGTCGATCCGTTGCCCCAGTACCAATCACATTTATGAGGCCACACGCCTCTGCCCCAATCAAGCAGACCAAAAGCGTTTTTTGCATCAAAATTCCAGACCTTATTGCCGAATTTCACATAACCCTTCGCCGGCATACAATTCATCTTTTTGTTAAGATAAAACTGTCTCGCCTTTTCAAACGGAACCGCCATCATAAGAAATTCAAGTCCTTTAGGAGCTGTAAGCTCAAATGAAGCCTCTATTTTTCCGTGCTTTTTTGTTTGAGCATCAAGCTTGAGATATCTTTTATTATCAACAACTTCGATTCTGAAATCGAAATCCTTTTTCTGACAGTGCATCTCATGATCGACTTCGTCGCACTCGGGCATATTATATCTACCCTTTGTAAACAAATCAAGCCCTAAAGCGTCCACACGCTCACCTGTTATACGATCAAAGACTGCAAACTTACCGAAGCCTGCATAAGAAACATCAGAATAGTTCATCTGGAGGGTATATCTGTCATCCGAAATCTGATAAAAATTCCATTCTTTTATACGCCACGGGTCAGCCTTGATAGCTTTTCTGTCATATATGTAGTTACCTGTTACGCAATAACCGGGATTTTCAACGTTGCCATCAGCATCAAGCAAATGTTGCTTTTCCGTTATCTTGTTTTGCTGCATTTTTATATCCACTCTTTCGATAAAATCAGGTAAGCTGATCTAAAGTCAGCTCATACCCAGGAAGAAAATCGGCAAGAAAATCCCTAACTTCAGGCATTTCCATTTTTTCAAGAGCCTCCAAAGCGGATTGCTCCGCCTTGGCAAACTCCATATTACCTGCTTTCCTCTCTTCAACACATTTAATAAGTGCCGAAATTTTATCCGCCGCTTTTACAATTTTCCAAAGCTCATAATCTTCTTCTCTGTTGTGAAAAAGAAACTCAAAATCATCTTTCAAATCCGCAGGAAGAGTATCAAGCAGTTTTTTACAGGCAGACTGCTCTACCTTCTTATAGGCATCCTTTATCTCGGGGTTGAAATACTTAACGGGAGTAGGCAAATCACCGGTAATAATTTCCGGCATATCGTGATAAAGCCCTAAAAGAGCTGCTCTTTCACCGTTATAATCCTTACCGTACCGTCTGTTTCCGATTACACAAAGACAATACGATACTGCCGCAACCTCATGGGAATGCTGACTTAAATTCTCATTGTTAGTGTTTCTCATCAGCGCCCAGCGATTGATATATTTCATCCTGGAAAGAAACGCATAAAAATTACTGCTCAAAAAATTATCCTCCGAAAAAATTTATCTCTGAACTCTTGCACCTGCTCCGCCTATAATGCCTTCAACCTCTTTAAGTCTCGCAGTTGAAGTGTCTCCGGGAGTTGTCATTGCAAGAGCACCGTGTGCAACGCCGTAGTTAACAGCCTTCTGTGCATCATCATAGGTCATCAAACCGTAAACAAGACCTGAAGCGAATGAATCACCGCCGCCTACACGGTCAAGTATCTCAAGACCGGGAAGCTCAAGTCCCTTGTAAACCTCACCGTTTGCATAAACCATTGCACTCCAATCGTTGACAGTAGCAGTCTTAACAGTGCGAAGTGTTGTTGCAATAACCTTAAAGTTAGGATAAACCTTGCAAACCTCTCCCAACATTTTTACATAACCGTCAAGATTGAGCTCCTTGAGGTTTTCATCATTACCTTCTATCTCGAAACCGAGGCAAGCAGTAAAGTCTTCCTCATTGCCTATCATAACATCAATATAAGGTGCTATCGCTTTATTTACTTCCTGAGCCTTTGCTTTACCTCCGATATCACTCCAAAGTGAAGGTCTGTAATTAAGATCATAGGAAACAACAGTACCGTATTTCTTTGCAGCTTTAACGGCCTCAATTGTAACTTCAGCAGTTGTCTCTGAAAGAGCAGCAAAAATACCGCCTGTATGAAGCCATCTTACACCCAAAGTACCAAAAATATAATCCCAATCTATATCACCGGGTTTAAGCTGAGAAACTGCGGTGTTACCTCTGTCGGAAACGCCGGAAGCACCTCTGATGCCGTATCCTCTTTCTGTGAAATTAAGACCGTTTCTGACCTTTCTGCCCGTACCGTCATAGGGTACCCACTTAACAAACGATGTATCTACACCGCCCTGAAGCATAAAATCTTCAACAAGTCTGCCCACATCATTATCAGCAAGAGCCGTAACAATGGCAGTCTTCATACCGAAACAACGTCTTAAGCCTCTTGCAACGTTATATTCTCCGCCGCCTTCCCAAACCTGAAAAGAACGGGCATTTCTCACTCTCATTTCACCGGGATCAAATCTTAACATAACTTCACCCAATGATATCATATCAAATTGACAATTTTCTTTTTTTCTTAAAGTTATTAGCGACACAAAATCACCCTCCAATACATTTATACATTATAATTATACCCCGAAATACGGCTTTTTTCAAGATATTATATATTATTTTAAACAAAAATATATTGCATTTTTATTAAGTCCAATTTATAATGTAAGTAATAAGTTTGAAAGGCGGTATTTATATGAGAGATTCAGTCAGCACGACTGACAGCATTTCAACATCGCATGATTCTCTTGCCTTGAGCAATCGGCGTTTTGTAGGAAAAAAAGAAACTGTCGCATATGTTCTCAATGATGCATCCAACAGCCTTAATATCAATGACTTCAAAGAACGTTATATTTATGATGTTGTTAAAATTGACTTTGGTCTTCTTGCAATACAAGATTTCATTGCAACAATATGGGATACGATAAACGACACATTTATCGGCATTATAGTAGAAAAAACCAGAACTCGTTGGGGTAAGTTCAAACCATATGTTATGCTTGGTGAAATTCCTCTGACAATATTGAGTCTTTGGTATTGGCTGATTCCGTTCCTTTTTCCCAACACCCCCGGAGACTATCTGCCAAAATGGATATTCTATTTTGCAATGACTATTATTACCGAAACCGCAACAACCTTCACCTCTGTTTCAAAGACGGGGTTCCTGTCTACGATAACTCCGGAGCCTCTGGAACGATCGAGACTGATTGCTCTTGCGAATGTTGTTACGCATATTTTTGAAGATATTCCAAAGCAGGTTTTCGGCGTGCTTTATGACCTTGTTATAAATAATAAGCTGAAAATTAAGCTTCCGACTCTTTTTTCAACCTTTGGTATTGCCTGTGCTTTAACATCTGCGTGCCTTGCATTCTATTTCTTCATGACCACAAAAGAAAGAGTTTCGCAATCACTGAAAAAACCGTCAGTAAAACACTCCATAAAATCAGTGCTCAATAACAAACCCATGCTTATATATCTGCTCTCACAGTTCCTTTCCGGCTTCAGCATAGGCAAGAGCAGAACTAACTTCTACATAGACGTTCTCGGGTCCGTCACATGGAAAACAATCGTCGGAATTCCCGCATTCCCTGTAAAGTTCATCAGCTACAGCTTTGTCGAACCGTTAAGAAAGCGTTTTACAACAAAAGCACTTTGGATATTTGAAGATGCATGGACAGATATGCTTTGGATGCTCGTTTTCGGAATCGGATCAATAAATAAAAACTTTATGAAAAAGGGCGTTATTCTCCCAATAATGGCAATAGAAGAAATTTTGGAGATGTGCGTATACGGATTAAGAAGAGTTATCCCCGAAGAAATCAGAAACGAATCCATGGACTACTGTGAATGGAAAAACGGTTACCGTTCCGAAGCTATGACCGGCGTTACAATGTCCATAATCACAAAGCTTCAAACTGCAATAATGAGTGCAATAAACAACCTTGTAATGAATAAAATAGGTTACATACAGGGCAAAACCATAGGCACACAGACAGACGCAACAAAATGGTGGATATTTGCACTGGGCACCGGTATTCCTATCATATCCTCAAGTTTAGGCATCATTCCTAAGTTCTTCTATCCTCTCTCTGCAAGCACCCGTGAACAGATGTACAAAGATTTGTTTGAACGCAGAAGCAACAAGAGGGCTATCATGGAAACAGGCAATGAAGATGAAATTGCAAAGCTTGCGGAAGAAGAGCTTAACGGTAAGCAATAATTTAATGCAAAAAAAAGCACAATTAACAATGATTCTAATACAAATAAGATAATTGTGAATTTCAGAACAAAAAATGTCAGAAAACTATTCAATTTTCTGACATTTTTTAATTTTATATTTTTTTATAAATTAAAATTAATTCAATTATGAATTGTGGATTATTATGAATTATTGCTTATTTTTGTATATCCTTTGTTTTTAACGGCAAAAATACTACTGCCGGCAATAAAACAACGGAGCGTGAAAAACGAATGAATATCAAAAGAGGAGATATATTTTATGCCGATCTGAGCCCGGTGGTAGGTTCGGAGCAGGGCGGAATAAGACCTGTACTTATCGTTCAGAACGATGTAGGAAATAAACACAGTCCAACCGTTATCGCCGCCGCTATAACAAGCCGAAAATTCAAAACTCAACTCCCTACTCACATAAGCGTACACGCCGACGAATGCGGCCTTGCAAAAGATTCAATAGTTCTTTTGGAACAAGTACGCACACTGGACAAAACCAGACTTAGGGAACGGATGGGTTGCCTTGATGAAACCGAAATGTCAAAAATTAATCAAGCTCTTTCTGTAAGCTTCGGACTGTAACATAATAAAATTAAAAATTCCTCTTGACTTCTCGAACGTTTGTTTGTTATAATTAAGTAAACAAATGTTCGAGGTGTTTTTTATGAGAACTATTCTCCATTCCGATTTAAACAACTGCTTTGCCAGCATAGAATCAATTTCTCATCCTGAATACAGAAAGATTCCCTTTGCAGTTGGCGGAGACGAAGAAATGCGTCATGGTATAATTTTAGCAAAAAACGATTGTGCAAAAAAATTCGGAATTAAAACCGGTGAACCGTTGCTATCAGCAAGGCAAAAATGTCCCGAACTGAAAATAGTAAAACCAAACTTTGAGCTCTACGACAAATATTGCACCGCTGTCAGACAACTTTACTGCGAATATACTGACAGAGTAGAACCATTTGGAATGGATGAAAGTTGGTTGGATACAACAGGAAGCGAGTTGCTTTTTGGTGACGGAGTAAAAATTGCCAACGAATTACGCAGGCGTATAAAAAAAGAATTTGACCTTACTGTTTCAGTAGGAGTTTCATATAATAAAGTCTTTGCAAAAATCGGCAGTGATTACAAAAAACCGGATGCGGTAACGCTAATCACCCCCGAAAACTATAAAGAAATAGTATGGAGCTTAGCAGTTGAAGATCTGCTGTTCGTGGGAAAAGCAACAAAGACAAAGCTTAATCGTTTCGGTATCAGAACCATCGGAGAGCTTGCAAATACTTCTGAAAATTTTCTGGTTTCTCAGTTCGGGAAAAATGGCAGAATGTTGTACAACTACGCAAACGGATTTGACAACTCTCCTGTCAAATGTTTCTCACAAGCAGACACAATAAAAAGCATCGGCAACAGCACCACCACCCCTCGTGACATGGAAAATGCAGCCGATGTAAATTTAATATTCAATTTGCTCGCCGAACAGGTTTGTAAACGGCTCAGAAGTCACAGACTCAAAGGTAGCGTGGTTCAAATTCATCTCAGAAGCTGCGACCTGTCATCATTTGAAAGACAAATGCAACTGAAAACACCTACGGATGTTTCAGGCGATGTATGCAAGGCTGCAATGAAGCTTCTGAAAGATAACTATAATTTCACACTACCGCTTCGATCTGTGGGTATTAGGGTGACCCGGCTTTCCGATGCAGATACTCCCGTTCAACTATCATTTTTCAACGATATGGAGCACGATGAAAAAATGAGAAAAATCGAGATGACAAAGGATATGATAAATAACAAGTACGGCAGATATGCGATTTGTCGAGCTGTAGTAATTTCCGACAAATCGCTTTTTCCCGAATACGATCCCATGGCAGTAACATCTTGCTTTAAAAGCCACTAACAATAATTTAACGATATAATTTGCTGTATGTGTTGTATAGGACGGTGCCCTACGCTGTTAAATCATTGTTTTGCTTCCATCTCTCTTTTGAGTCTTGATATAATCCTTTTTTCAAGGCGTGAAATATAACTTTGAGATATACCGAGCATATCGGCAACCTCCTTTTGAGTATGTTCATCACCTCCGTCTATCCCAAAACGCATATTGATTATCATACGTTCACGTTCATTCAAGCCATTTACAACAGTGTGAAGCATCCGCTTTTCATCCTCATATTCAATCGAATAGTTAACACTTTCAGCATCGCCTGCAAGAACATCCGATAATAGCAGTTCATTTCCGTCATGGTCTATATTCAATGGCTCATCAATTGAAATTTCCACCTTTCGGTTGTTTGTTTTACGCAAAAACATTAAAATTTCATTCTCAATGCAACGGCTTGCATAGGTTGCCAGTTTAATATTTTTTTCAGGACAAAAAGTATTTACAGCCTTTATAAGACCTATTGTACCTATGGATATCAAATCATCAACACATATTCCGGTATTTTCAAACTTTTTAGCAATATAAACAACCAGACGAAGATTGTGCGTAATCAGCATTTCTCTTGCAGTTGTATCACCTTTCGCAATACGTTCAAGACACTCTTCCTCCTGTTGTTTTTTTAGCGGTGGAGGCAATGTCTGTGGCCCGTTTATATAAAAAACAGCTTTGCCGGCAAATTTTAATCTGAATTTAAGAAAAAAATCTCGTATTATCTCAATTGTAAATTTTTTCATACTTTTTTCTCCTATCGCAGTTTTCCGCAATCTCCGGCGGTAAAATTATATTGTCCATTTCAATATTACATACTGCTATTCCTACATTTTTTAAGTTTATACTCAATTCATCAGCAGAAACAATAACTTCATCAGCCCTAAACACAGGTAATAGTGATTCTGCTGTAACAGTAGAGCAAGGAATCAGGCGAACAGCCTTACAGTTATCAGTATCACCATCAAAATAATGCTTTATATCGGTCGGCAAGACTTTTTCTACAGTTCTTCGGCTTGAAATAATAAGGCTTTCACCACTAAAAGGGTCAGTCAATGCATTACCAGTATCAAGAATTGCTGATGACGACACAGTTTTTCCATCCTTTGTGATTCTGATATTATAAAGAATCCCGCCTTCATACCGATGTCTTGTCACAATATTCAATACAGAAGTAACAACATAACAAATTACGGCAGAAGCAATAAGCGAAAACATGGATACATCTATATACGCAACTCCGTTATTATAGCTTACAATTGAAATTCCGGGAAGGGATGACACCCATAACATCATTCCTGCGAATATAAAACTTACAGCAAAAAAATATCCTACCTGCTTACCTATTGATTTAATTGATCGAGAATTATATGTAAGAGATACGATTACCACCGAAAACAGCAGTTTGGTCAACAACGAAAGGATAAACCCCATTTCCGGTGCAAAAATTATGAGAGAAGATGCACCCCCTAAAAGGGAACCTATAACATATCTACCGGCTGATGGTGTCAGTTTTGTAAGTTTTGACACTGCAAGAAGCAGCAAAAATGTAATAGCAGTATTAAGAAAAATCAGCACATCTATGTAAATTACCTGTTTCACATCTCCACCGCCTTTAGATAAATTATACCTCCGACAAGCTAAAAAAAATGTCATAGGCTGACGATAGTTAAACACATTACGGTTTCACTCGTCAGCCTATATTTAAAAAATATTAATTTATATTATGGCTAAAATAGTTCAAGGGCTTAATACCAAAGTACTAAGCCCAAAAAACTTAATTTGCAATTAAATGCGTATTAATTTAAGAAACGCTTAAATTATTCAGCGTCCTTTTTTCTTGTTACTACGAATGCAACAGCAGCAAGAGCCATAACGCCTGCAACAGCAGCTACGCCAGCATCGCCAGTCTTAACGATCTCAGGAGCCTTTGTTGTAGCTTCAACAGTTGTCTCTTCAACAGTTGTCTCTTCAACTGATTCTTCCTCTGTTGTTGTCTCAACTACCTTTACAGTAGCCTTAACTGTTGTTGATGTGCCTTCAGCAGCAGCGTCAGTGCCATCCCAAGAGTTAACAGCAACAGAAACAGTAGCGTCGCCTTCCTTAAGAACGTTGAAAGTAAGAACAACGAGATCTGTGTCAGCATCTGCAGCGTTTGTGTAGATGAGAGACCATGTTGCTGTACCGTCAGCAATCTTGTCACCAACGCCCATGTCGTAGCCAGCGCCTTCAGCCTTAGCAACGCTTACGAACTCAAGAACAGTAGCGTCATAAGTGAACTCAAGGTCAGCAGACTCGAGGCCAGCCATACCAGTTGCAGAAAGAGTAACTGTAACTGTTTCACCAACATATGCTTCAGAAGCAGTCATGTTGAGTACGGGTGCAGCAGCGAAAGCTGTAAGAGCAAGAGCTGCTACCATTGCAAGTGCGATTACACTTGCGAGCATTTTCTTTGCAAGTTTCATTTTTAGAACCTTCCTTTAAAAAATTTTTCTTATATAAAGAGCCTTGAGACTCAATATACCGTAATAAAGGCGAGAATATACCCTCGCAACACAGTGATATTATATACTATGCTCTGTCATATGTCAAGCATAATTTTTAAAAAAATTCACCAAAAAAGGCGATTGCATAATTTCGCATATCAGCCATTGTGAATAATTTAGTGACATTATATTACATTTTAGTATTTTTGTCAATACTTTTTTTATTTTCCAGAAAGAAAAATATCCCTCATAAATGACTTATGAAACGCTGATTTTATAATGCCATCCAAATCGTCTTCACGCAACGATGTTACGCCCTCAATCGTCGTGCCGCCTGGAGAACAGACCTTCTTTACCCATTCATCAATATCGCCGCCGCACTCTTTGAGAAGTTTTGAACTTCCCAAAACTGCCTGCACTGCAACATCACGGGCTGTTTCTTCATCAAGACCGTCAGCTACACCGGCTTTTGCCAATGCACCAATAAACATAAAAGCATACGCAGGTACGCATCCGCCAAGAACACCGAAAACAGAAAAAAGACTTTCCGGCAAGTGCTTTGCCTCTCCATACGAACGGCATATCTCGCCTACTTTATCAAGTTCTTCGTCGCTCACGTTTTTATTAGCGGTATATGCAGACACCGCCTCACCTACTGTTGCGTTCAGATTAGGAAATATTCTGGCAACTTTGGCATTATAGCCCGCAAGCTCCTTAATGTAGTCGGTTGTTTTTCCTGCAGCAATGGATACGATAAGAGGGTCATTCTCTTGAAGGGAAGCACTGATTGACCCAATCAATTGAGAGAACGTCTGAGGCTTGGTTGCAAGCACAACGATATCGCAGTTTTTCGCAATATAATTCTCATTTTCAGCAACATTTATTTCCGTTTTTTTGCAAAAATCATAAAGCTTCGCCTTATCTATATCATAAACATAAATATCATTTTTATCAAAAACATATTTTTCTTTGCACTGTCTTATAATTGGCTGTGCCATATTTCCACAGCCGATAAAACCAATATTTTTCATTTTTATCACCCCTTAAATTGTAGCATAAATTTTTTTAAATTCAAGCATAAACAATAATTTATCGGAACGCTAAATCATTGTTTATCTGTCATCTAAAAAGCACTGCACTCTTACTGAGCACAGTGCCGTTTTATTGAGCATAATATCAATCAAACGAAAAAAGAAAATTTTTCAATTCTTTAACGTTTTCAACAATAAAATCTGCGTCATACTCTTCGAACTCACCTTCGGGAGCGAAACCGTATTTTACACCGCAGCATTTTATGCCGCAAGCGTGAGCGCCGATAATATCAAACTTTCTGTCACCGACCATAAGAATGTTTGCACATTCATTTTCGTCAATGTTCATTTTTTCGCAAGCTCTTCTGATAACTGCTTCCTTTGTATCGTTCTCCCCGATTGCACCGGAAACTGTATCAAAATACTTTTCAATACCATAATGCTCGACAACTCTTTTTGCCATATGTTCGGGCTTTGTTGTTGCAACAGCAAGTCTAAAGCCCTTTATTTTGAGTTCATTAAGAAGCTCAGGAATGCTCTCATAAGGAGCATTTTCAAATATACCTTTGATGTTATATCGTTCACGATATTTTTCAATAGCTCGTTTAGCAGTTTCATCATCAAAATTCATATATTCACGAAATGATACTGCCAACGGAGGACCGATAAATCGTCTGAGCTTCTCATAAGACGGTTTTTCAATCTTCAATTCATCAAAGGCATATTCAAGGCTTTTGATTATGCCTTCTTCAGAATTTGTAAGTGTTCCGTCTAAATCAAAAAATATATATTTATACATATATTAATATATTAACCAAAGAGAGTCAACAGATAGCCTGCCGCAACTGCAGAACCGATAACACCTGCAACATTGGGACCCATTGCGTGCATAAGAAGGAAGTTAGTAGGATCTGTTTCAGAGCCAACCTTCTGAGCAACACGAGCAGCCATGGGAACAGCAGAAACACCTGCTGCACCGATAAGGGGATTAATCTTACCCTTTGTAAGAACATAAAGGAGCTTTCCGAAAAGAACGCCGCCTACTGTTGAGAACATGAATGCGATAAGTCCGAGGGCAACAATCTTAAGAGTATCTGCTGTAAGGAATGTATCACCGTTAGCAGTTGCACCTACACATACACCAAGAAGAATCGTAACGATGTTCATAAGTGCATTCTGTGCAGTGTCGGAAAGTCTGTCTGTAACTGCACACTCTTTGAAGAGGTTACCGAGCATAAACATACCGAGAAGCGGAATTACACTGGGAAGGATGAGAGATGTAATAACAAGAACAATGATGGGGAAAATGATTTTTTCCGTTTTTGAAACCTTGCGAAGCTGTGTCATCTTTACTGAACGCTCTTTCTTTGTTGTCAGAGCTTTCATAATAGGTGGCTGAATAATCGGAATAAGTGCCATATAGGAATATGCGGCAACAGCAATTGCTGCAAGAAGCTGAGGTGCAAGCTTACTTGTAAGGAAGATAGCTGTAGGACCGTCAGCACCGCCGATAATAGCGATTGATGCAGCTTCTTCGGGAGTAAAGCCAAGAACAATAGCAAGAATAAATGCAACATAAATACCAAGCTGTGCGGCTGCACCCAAAAGAAGGCTGATAGGATTTGAAAGAAGAGGACCAAAGTCAGTCATAGCACCAACGCCCATAAAGATAAGGCAAGGGAATATGCTGCTCTTAACGCCCGTGTACAACAATCGGAGAACGCCCGAATCATACCAATGGCCGGCTTCCATCGCTCCGGACTCTATGGCTTCCATAGTTGCCGGATCAGACAAGCCTACCGTATCCAACATTATTTCAGAGCCGGGAAGGTTTGCAAGAAGAATACCAAATGCAATAGGAACAAGTAGTAAAGGCTCAAACTTCTTTGCAATAGCAAGATAAAGAAAAACAAATGATACAAGTATCATTACAATGTTTTTCCAGCTTGCCGTTCCGTCCAGAAATGCACCGAAGCCTGAAGACTCCCACAAGCCTGTTAAAACTTCAATAATACTCATTTTAACTTTTGTTCCTTTCTCAGATTACTGCAAGAACTTCGTCAGTGTCAACTGTAACACCCTTCTGAACAAGAACCTGCTTAACAGTGCCGTCAACCGGAGCAACGATTTCATTTTCCATCTTCATAGCTTCAAGAATAATGAGAACGTCACCTCTCTTAACTGCCTGACCTGCAGAGACCTTAACATCAAGGATGTTTCCGGGCATAGGAGCAAGAACCTTTTCACCATCGCCTGCAACTACAGGAGCAGCAGGTGCGGGAGCAGCGGCAGGAGCAGCGGCAACGGGAGCAGGGGCTACAACGGGAGCAGGAGCAGCTACGGGAGCCGCAACAGGAGCAACAGCTACGGGAACATCTGTAACAGACTCGATAATTGCTTCTGTTTCTTCAACATTTACTTCATAATTTTTACCGTTTAATGTAACAACATATTTCATGATTAATTCTCCTCTATCAATTTAATTGACTTAAACTCAAGTCTGTTAAGGGGGATACCTGTTTTATCACTGACTATTGCCATGATGATAGCAGCAGTCTGATCATCGGTATTTTCGAGAACAAGCTCTTCTCGAAGGAGCTTTATTGAACTGAAAGCAAGACGGTTAAGGGGAATACCTGTCTGATGGCTTACGATTGCCATTACTGTTGCGGCTGTAGGTTCATCGACATTTTCAAGATGAAGATATCCGGGAACGGCCTGTACTACAGGTGTAACCGGAGCAGCAGACGCTGCCGATTCTGCTACAGGTGCCGAAGCTTTTGTTTCGACAGGCTTTGCAACCTTAGATGCGGTACCGCTGACAAGACCGAATACTTTTGAAATAAGAATAATCAGTACAGCTATTACCAAAAGGATGCATATGACAATAATAAATCCAACTACGGATGTTTTAAGAGTTTCACCCATATCCATCTGCATTTTAAGAAGTGCTGATGTCATATTATACGCTCACCTCAAACTTCCTTGATAGAAAAACTGAATGTGCGTTTTTTAAGGTCTGCTCTCTTCTCAAAGAAAGCTTCTGCCTGCTGGGGGAATGCAATGTATGAAAGCACATCTTCGTCGCAGGTTGCCTTTTTACCAAGATATTCTCTTGCTGCCGGAAGACCGTCTTCAAGAGTATCTGCAAAACGGCAGGTAATGGGTTCTTCATCACCGAGAACTTTTTTAATAAGAGCCGGATCTATTGTTCCGGGAGCCTTACCGTATTCACCCTTGATATAACCCTGGATCTCCTTTGCAATATTCTTGTAGCGCTCGCCGTCAAGAACATTCTTTGTAGCCTGAACGCCAACCATCTGGCTCAAAGGCGTAACAAGGGGAGGATAACCCATGTCTGCTCTTACTCTGGGAGTTTCGGCAAGAACCTCATCCAGCTTGTCCAATTTATTCATAGCAGTAAGCTGAGCAACAAGGTTTGAAAGCATACCGCCGGGAATCTGATAGTTAAGAGCATCTGTGTCAGTAGCCATAACAACAGGGTTAAGAAGACCGCTGTCAAGACACTCTGCTCTGTAGCTCTTGAAATGCTTGTTAACATCCATGAGAATCTTATCATCAAGATCAACATCGTATCCGTACTGACGAAGAACATAGGCCATTGTTTCCGTTGCGGGCTGACTTGTGCCGCCGGACATACTTGAAAGTGCCGTATCAATGATATCTGCACCTGCTTCAACAGCCTTGAGAAGTGTCATAAAGCCCAGACCTGTTGTTGAATGGGTATGAAGAACAAGAGGAAGCTTAACCTCAGCCTTAATAGCCTTAACAAGGTCGTAAGCCTCTTTGGGGCTCATAACGCCTGCCATATCCTTGATACAGATTGACTGTACACCCATCTTTTCAAGCTCTTTAGCAATTTCAACAAACTTTTCGAGTGTGTGAACAGGGCTTGTGGTATAACAAATAGTACCGGAAGCGATTGCACCTGCCTTGATTGTTTCATCAACAGCGACCTGAATATTTCTCAAGTCATTGAGTGCATCAAAAATTCTGATAACGTCAATACCGTTCTCAACGCTCTTTCTTACGAAAAGACGGACAACATCATCCGGATAATGCTTATAGCCGAGAAGGTTCTGACCTCTCAAGAGCATCTGAAGCTTTG
>CAYVTA010000031.1:0-7064 GCA_964454355.1 uncultured Eubacteriales bacterium
CTTGCTCACCCTTCCGTGTGCCCATCGCAAGACTTGCAGCAGCTCAGGCAGCTATTAACGAAAGTAGGAAGCAATTTTGACCTGATTTCAAGGGTAAATCAAAGCTCTTTTGTGCGAGTTTACCAGAAAATCTTCACAAAAGACGATGCAAAGGCTTACCTTTACGCAGGGTCAACAAAACACAGAATCCTACAATGGCAGGATATTGAATTAAATATCTTGATTTAAAAAACAAATTAGAGCTATGTCATTTATTTGGCATAGCTCTTTTTGTATTCTATCTCGTTTTTGCTTAGTTATCTTTTATATATTATAATGAATAAGGACTCTATCATCCGTAGTTGGTGATAAAGTCCTTTTACTTTTGATTCTTTTTTCGGAGTGTTTCTATGGTGATTAAAAGAAAGTGCATATCCTCATCTGAGAGGTCAGATACATCTATTATCTTCTTATGGTCAATACCTAAGAGATAATCCGTAGTAACATGAAAAATATCTGCCAACTGAATGAGTACATCTGGCGAAGGTGTTCTCTCTTGCAACTCATAATAAGATACAACAGATTTTGTTATACTCAATCGCTTGGCTAATTCTGTTTGTGTCATTCCTGCTTCTGTACGCAGAGTTTTTAACTTATTTCCAAAGTTGACCATATTAACACCTCTGTTCTAAATTAGTTTACACAATAACCGTAGGCTTTAGGTTGAAAATAGTATCAATATAGTTGACAGTAGAACAAAAATATGCTATACTATACCAAAATTATACTTTCATTACCATGAATAGGTGATGAACTCATGATTATATTTTTATAGAATTTCTCTCTATCGACGATTTAGAGCGAATTACTTCTGTAACTATGCTTGGTTTAGCCTCATCAAAAATAGGAAAACAATATGAATGCACTAATTGTCATCATAAATTCTGAATAATGATATGGCTTAAATATATAAAACGGAGATGTTGATATGTCAGATGTAAAAGTTTATTTTTTAGATGAGGAATATACTGTACCAGAGGAATTACAGGAATTCGTTAAAATATTGCATTATTTTGAAGATATACATAATGACTTGATGCCGCTCCTTACAGCCCAAATGAAAAGAAAAGGATATAGTGGTGGCGCGGATGCAGATTTCATCTATTTTAAGACTCCTCTTTCAAAAGTCGGAGAAAAGATAATTGCCAACTTAGCAAAAAAAAATATATTCGATGTGACTCTTAATGAATTGGTTTTTAACAATAAAGGGTATATTCAATTATATAATGTTTGCAGTGAAACGATGCAAGGAATGGTTAATATTTTGATGAATGCTATGCAGACTTGGTTAGATGGATATGAGAACGCATATTCTTCCGCAGCATCCACTATAACTGGCTCTGGTGTTTCAATTTGGACGAGTAGTCTTTCTTCTGCATTAATATACTCTGCACTTGAAGCAAGTACATTAAAGAAGCAAACTGATAAAGCAGATATTCAATATCGTGCCGCTATGAGTTCTTTAAATGCAAATATCTCTGACAATCAAGAAAGACAAGAAACAAACTTGCTTATAAATAAATATTATCCGGGTGTTGCGGAAGCTTTGAGTTTGTTTGTTTCGGAAATTATGGAATGTTATGTAACTAAACTTGAACAACATGGTATTTTTGATTATTCTAAAATTAAAAAATATGATTTAAAACGTTCTTCCGATTTGCTTAAAAATATAACACTTGTACCTGATAAAGTTGGAGTATTGAAGGAAGCATTTGTTTGTTGTCCTTATAATCCAGATGTCTATAATGCAGTGATGGAGAATTCATTATCTAATTTGCCTACATTTGAAACTGCAAAATACTTTATGCAGGATGGTGTTTTGACTAATGTTATTGAGGAATATGCAAAAAACAATGTATCTAATCTAAAATTAGTTGCTGTTCTTGTTAAAGTTTTAGCATTATATAAGGGGCAAAGCGAGCAATCTATATGGAAATTATTATATGCCGATGACTACTCAAAACTACATGTATACTATAAGAATTTGAATAATGTGATTGATAATCAATATGCACTGGTAGCGTGGATAAAAGATAATATAACGAGCGATGCTGTTGTTTTATGTGAAATGAGTAACGATGCTATTACAAACACAATAAAGAACATTCTAAACAAAAAAGTTATTACCGATGAGCAGTTTTCGTTATTTCAGGAGATTGGCATACTCGATAATGAGTTTAATATAAACAAATCGCTATATTCATTAGATGAAATCAATGCAGAATATGCTTATACTATTATTATTAATATAAATCAGTTTATTATTAATTTGCAAAATCATATACATAAGTATAGTGAAACTACTGCCATTGCGAAGCAGAAATATGAGGAAGCACAACAATCCTATAATATTAAATTGAGGGTGCTACAAAGCAGAGAAAGCGAATTACAAACACAGAGAACCTCGTTAGGTATCTTTGCATTTTCAAAGAAAAAAGAGTTAGATGCAAAAATCTTAGAATGTCAAAATGAAATGTCAGCATTAAAGACATCTGATATTACACCAAAACTGAAAAAGGAATATGAACAAAATTCAAGAGAGTTACATTCACTTGATATTTAATAATTATGGGAGATGTCGTAAAGGCAACTCCCATTTTTTATTGATTTAGTAAATATTCAAAGCGATATTGTATTGTTTCACTATAATCTCCTGCTGTTCCAAAGGTTTCAGACTGTTTGACCTTAAAAGAGGCACAAACTGGTGGGTCGAGATTACAGACTATATAGCCCTTTTTTACTCTGAAAAATGGTGTAGTTTGTTGCGATAATCATATGATTACCCTCCTTAAATAAAAATAGTATGCTTTCGGTGTAAGATGTTACATTTTCGCATACTTATTATATATCAATAATGCAAATAAGACAAGACACAGAGATTAGAGCATAAATGAATGTATTTGTGCTTTAATCTCTATGCCTCAATCAAGCATAGAAAATCCCATAGGAGCAGTCTTAATTGTATCGGAAATTTTGACTGCTTTTTATAATTTTAGCCGTGTAGTTTGTAATGAATTACACGGCTTTTTCTATTTTAATCTAAAAAAATTACAATGAAAGGATGATTTTATTTACTATGGCTAAAAACAATAACAGTTCCGAAAAAAGTATGATGGGAACTTTAAAACAGATGCTAAACAATGATGCAATTATGTATTACATCCTCTGGAAATATGCTCCTGACATTCTCCCGGATAATGAAAATATCAAGAATTATGCTGATTTGTGCAATAAATATGAGACCTTGCAAGGTCGAACCGAACAAAGCATTGAAAAGTCTCTCTACAAAGAGAATGTTCAAGCTGCAATCAAGTTTTTATTGAAACGCTTGGATGGTATGAGAGATATTGAATTGCTTAATAAATATTATAAAAAGGCAATGGACGGTGACGTACAAGCTCTGAAGGCGTATATGGAGTTTAAAACTGCTTTCTTTAAGGACAGTGAGGATGACGAACTCAAAGCCATTTTGAACGGTGCAAGTACCAGTGTTGACTACTCAGACACAGAAGATTTCAAGATGGAATTTTAATAAGGCGGTGATACAGTGACTAATAAAGAAAAGTTGCGCCGTATTCTTGCTGACCCTATTTTATGGATTGAAACTTTTGTCAATATCGTTGACAAAAGAGGAAAAGTTGTTCCCTTTAAATTCAATCCGCAGCAAAAATATGTTATGCGAAACAAGGAAAAATTCAATATTATTTTGAAGTCAAGACAGTTGGGTATTACCTCGGTTGCCTTGGCTTATTCTTTATATTTGGCTATCACTAAGCCTAATTCAGTGTGTATGATTATGGCTTACTCTCTTGATTCAGTGAACAATATCTTTGAGAAGTTGAAGCAGATGTATAGTGATTTGCCGGATTGCGTGAGACTTGAAACCATTGCAAACAACAGAAAAGAATTGAAGTTCGTAAATAACAGTAGAATCATTGTGTGTACTTGCGGCAGTAAGGATAATGCCCGTGGTGCTACACTGAGTTTTGTTCATCTTTCGGAAGTGGCGTTTATGAACGAATACTTAGATAAGCAGTTGACCGCTATTGAGCAAGCCTTAGTCCCTGATGGCTGTATGATTTTGGAATCAACAGCAAATGGACTTAACCGCTTTTCCGAACTCTGGAATCAGACTGTTTCCGGTGAGAAACCATTATGGAAACCCTTCTTTTTCTCTTGGGTACAGGATAAGAGAATGTTTGCGGATGAGTGCAAAGAGTTTTCAAAGAGATATAAGAACATTTACGGTGCTTATCTTACTGAGAAAGATTTAGACGAAACAGAGGTCGCATTAAGTCAGAAAGGTGCATCTCTGGAACAGCTTATGTGGAGAAGATTAAAAATCTCCAACAGCAGCGAAGCAAAGTTCAATCAAGAATTTCCCTCTAATCCTATGGAGGCTTTTCTGAATACCGGCTCTAATATTTTTGGCACATCCGTTATTCAAGAAAGACTTAATGGAATTTACATTGCAGAATCTAAAGGAGGACTTAGACTGAAATTGCCGGTCAAGGCTATTGACCCCATTATCAAGAAGCACAATAAGTATATGAGCATTTACAAGTTGCCGGTAAAGAATAAGAAATATTTTATCGGTGTTGATACCGGTGAAGGACTTGGTGCAGACAATGACTATTCCGTAATTTCCATCGTTGACGAAAGTGGTTTTCAGTGCTTAGAGTGGCGCAGCAACAAAGTTAAGCCTTATGAATTTGCTGAGCTTACATACAAGATTGCTTGCTGGTATAACAAAGGCTTGCTTATCGTTGAAAAGGCTTCCGCTGGTCATACCGTAGTGGATAAGGTTCGTCACGATTTCCATTATGTCAATATGTTCAAGTATAGGACTTATGACCAAAAGAAAGGTAAGGCACAGCGCAAAGTAGGCTGGGAGACTAATTCAAAGAGTAAACCCATTATGATTTCGGATATGCAAGAATGGTTTGAGACCGGTCAATGTTTGGTGAACTCTAAGCAGCTTTTGCAGGAGATGAAATTCTTTGAATTGGTTGACGGCAGTATGAAGGCTGTTAGTGGTCACGATGATACAGTTATGGCTTTTGCTATGGCTTTACAAGGGTTGAAATCAGGGCAGTATTATTTTGCGATTGGCAAATGATACTGTCTTTTTTTGACCCCATTTTAATGATTATTTCAAAGGAGATATAAACTTATGTTTAATTACAATAACAAGAAGAATCGTTTCTTCCATCGTAATGAGCCGGGACTTGATTATTTTAAATCGGTCATTGGCTCATCCGAACATACCTTCAGACAGGGACAGGTTAATTCTATTCATACTCATTTGCTGAGAAATCACGATGTTTTAAGAAGAAAGAATTTAACTTATACATTCAAGGGTAAGACTTTTGAACCGGCTGCAATCGTTCTTCAAGGTATGAAAACCGTTATCAATTTCCATACAGCATACTTGCTTGGAAACCCTGTTTCCATCACGGGTACACCTAAGGCAGTTGAGCTTATGAATACCTATTACCGAAAAGGTCTGTATTCAAAGGTTGACTGGCAGATTTTGAGTGAGCTTATCACTTACGGTAATGCTTTCGAGTATGTCTATTGGGATGAAAACACTAAGAGTATTAAATCTAAGGTGTTCAGAAATCAAGATTCGTACCCCATTTACAATGAGAATTTAGAGTATTCATACTTTGTGGAATACTGGAAGAATAAGACGGATGACACAGAGCATTTTGTTATCTATTCACCTACAAAGATTGATACATATGTGAATGGAAGAAGGATTTCAAGCAAAACCAATTTGACCGGATTGCCGATTCATTATTCTTGTATGGAGAAGTCATACTATGACCAATTCGGTGACAGTATGGTGCTTGATTTGATTCCTATTCAGGATAAAATTGAATGGCTTATGTCTAAGCTGGATGATGCTATTACTACATTGTCACTTAACCCCATTGGCGTATGTACCGGTGCAAAGGTAACTGAAAGTGATATGGTTGATTCTAACATTTCCGGTGCTGTTCTTAATCTTGAAGAAGGCGGCGAATTTAAGTACGCTAATGCTGAGATGGACTATGAGAATATCAAGTTTGAGTTGAACCAGCTTTACCAGCAATTCAACCTTGTTGCGGCTATTCCCTCATCTATCTTAGGTCAGAATAACATTGCTAACGTTTCTGAAAACTCTATGTCAATGGTTTATCAGCTTACAGAAAACAGAGGTAAGCAGAATATGAACGCTTTGCTTGATGGATTCAGACAAAGATGGGAGTATATGCGTAGGCTCTTTAATACTAAACATATCCCCATTTCTGATAAAGACTTCGATTCTCTGAATGTCACATTCAATATCAATAAGCCGGTTGATACTAAGCAGGATTTTGAGAATATGAAAATCCAGTATGAGATTGGCGCACTTAGTAAGAGAACCATTATGGAGAGAAGTCCTTATACTACTGATTCCGCACAGGAGATGCAGAGACTTGAAGAAGAAGGCAGAGCTATCTTTCCTAACAAACAAAAAGAAGAAACCACAACGGAAAAAGAAGTGGTAACTGATGAAGATACAAACAACCCCATTACCGATGAATAATCGGTAATGGGTGTTTGTCACTATCCTTTAATAAGATACATAAATTTAAGAATAGTATAAGGATAGTGTATATATATCAAGACTATTCTTAATTATATAATACTTAATACTATTCTTGATTTCTCTTATATATGTTAAGAATCTTCTTATATAAGAATAGTATTAAGTGCATTAACCTATTGACCCCCATTTCTCTATGTCAAAAATTCAGGAATGTCTGTTCAATAGGTTATTGCTTTTTAACCCCATTTTTAAAAAAATACATACACGATTTTCTAATAAAGTATTTATTAAGAAAAGGTGTATCTATTTTCTGTCATATAAATAAATACAAATATCATTGTTCTTATGGTTTTGAATTAACCCCATTTTCAGTGAGAAAGTGGTGGATTTATGGGAGGATATGAGTTGATAACTGGAATGGAATATAGTGTGGGTGACAGTTCCGAAA
>CAYVTA010000031.1:7164-18788 GCA_964454355.1 uncultured Eubacteriales bacterium
GGAGGATATGAGTTGATAACTGGAATGGAATATAGTGTGGGTGACAGTTCCGAAAGTATTTTTCTATTCCTGAGGTAAAAATCAACCCCATTTTCAACAATGGGAATAAAAAAAGCAAGCCACAAATAATGTGACTTGCGTATATGTGTATGTGTGCGTATATGTTATTTCCGTTTGTTTCTTTGCCTGAGATACCGTTGACGTTCTTTCTGGCTGTTCATTTGTGACAGTGTTTTGATATGTTCGTCTAAGTCATCTATTGGCGGTGCTGGAGGTGAGAAAGATTTCACTAAGGCGTATATACCCCATACCAGCAGAATAACCACTACTGCAATGAGATACATTTCATCACCTGTACTTTCTCATTATCTTGTCAATTCTCTTTTGGTTATTCTCAAAAACCCTTTTCGTCTTTTCTTGTTCTGACATATTGATGTCGTATTTCTGTGACGGTTTATGTTTGCTTACAAGTGCAGTAATTCCACATACTGCTCCTATACCAAGTAATATTAAAACTGGCATATTCATACCCCCTCTATATTCTATCAGAAAAGTTGGAGAGATTCAACAGCATCTATTTGTTCTTGTTTGCTTGAATTGATATAGTATTTTGCTGTCAATTCAACATTGCTATGACCGGCAAGAGACGAGATAGTTTTCAAGTCAACATCTGGATTCTTAGCCATAGCAGTAAAGCATTGATGTCTGAGCATATGCGGATATACATTCTTACCGAGTGCCTTTTCGCCCAGCTTATTGACTATCTTATAAACGGCACTTCTGGTCAATGCTCCACGCTGACCAATAAACAGCTTTTGACTTTCTGCATCTGAAGGACGAGCATTCTCTATATAATCCTTTAATGCGTTTCGTGCATCTACATTGAGAGGAATTTCACGGTATTTATTGCCTTTGCCGTTTCGGATGGTAATTTGTCCTTTTCGGTCTGATATTTCGATGTCGGATAATTCGAGATTGCAAAGCTCTGATTCTCTTATTCCGGTATTCAGCAGTAAAACCACGATGGCAATATTAAGCCTATTCTCCGTATTCCGCACATAGCGCAGGAGCTTATATACTTCGTTCTTCTCCAATACTTCTACTTCCGGTTCGGCTGTTCCTTTCTTCTGCTGTACCTTTATAGATGGCATTTCGCCGCTATTCGACAGGTATTCGGCAAACTTCTGAACGGCTGTCAATTTCGCTTTGATAGTATTCAGTGATTGCCTTTTCGTTTCTGAAAGGTACTTCGAGTATTCGGCTGCATCCATCGAAAGTATTTTCCCGGTGAACTGTTCGCCCGTTACCTTTTCCAGCCACTCCACAAATAAGGCTGCATTCTGGGTGTATGTGGTGACGGTGTTCGGACTCTTGCCAGCCTCAACCATTGACGAATGAAAACACGATATAAATTGATTCATATTGATAATACCTCCGTTTCGGTGTTATTCTAAATTATTTTTTAAAGCGTTTCGCGAATATGCGATAATGTACTATCAATATAATATCACATATTTTTCTATTTGTCAATAGGCAACATATTATAAAATATGTTTCCAGTTTAAATATTTTTCCGGGTGTTTCGGCAGCGATGGCAGGAAATAAGGCTGTAAAAACTGGCTACATATTTAAAAAGAGCCTTGCACCGCTGCAAGACTCTTTCATTATATCAATATATTTAGTTATCTAATGTTTGCAAGTGACATTCTAATAATTCCATTTTAAATGGTTCTTTGTTGTTGGGATATGAGCAAACATAAGTTATATTATTATAATGTATAAAGAATTTTATAACATATGCGTTTTTTGATTTTTCAATTACAATTTCAAAACCGTTATATTTTTCGGATGTAGCTATATCTTCAACATCAATATACTTTTGAAATAGTTTTCCTATTTCTTTTTTAGCTGGTATCAAGTTCGCCATAATGTATAACGTCCTTCTATTTATATATTTTGTTCGTGTCCGTTGTTCTGACTTCTAATTCTGCACCGAGTACAGCAAGACATTTTTCAAACTCTGATAATGTGAATGTGTTCCGGTTTAGTTTGTTTCTTGTGCTCTGGGGTTTAATGTCTAATGCTTCCGCTAATTGGTTTAGGTTCATATCTCTTTCAATCATTAGTTGTTTAATGATTTTTGTACCATCCATATATATTATAAACCGCCTTTCTATCCATATTTATTATAGTTATGTATCAGTGTTTTTCTATATTATAACACATCAAAACAAATAAATCAATATCGAGTTGTAAAAAATCAAAATAGGGTTTATACATATATTATATAGAACACATTGCAAGAAAAATATTTTTATAAATAACTCAAAAAGGGGTTGACAATAACTCAATATCGAGTTATAATGTGTATGTAAGATAAAGCAAGGCGACAGCCTGAGAAACTTTTACCTTGCTTTACCTTAACAACAACACACAACAAAGGCGGTTGCAGCTACATTATAGCACAAACTGCCGGAAAAAGAAAGGCGGTTAAATAATTATGATTAAGATTTATTTAACGAACTTAGGCAAGTATAACGAAGGTTATCTTGTCGGAAAATGGGTTGAACTTCCGGCAACAGATGAAGAACTGGAAGCAGCAAAGAAAGAAATCGGAATAAATCAATTTTATGAAGAATGGTTTATTACTGATTACGAGTCAGACATTGAGGGATTAGAAGTTAATGAGAATGCAAGCATCAGCGAGTTAAACGAGTTAGCAGAAGAACTTGAACAACTGGACGAGTTTTATTTACAGATTGTCGGCGGTTTGTTGATGAATGGTCAGAGTTTAAGAGAAGCGATTGACAATATAGATAATTGTTATATTTACTTTGATTGTTCGGATATGTCAGACGTTGCGAGGGCGTATGTTAAAGGAACCGGAATGTTTGAGGGAGTCCCCGAAAACATAACAGATTATTTTGATTATGCCGCCTTAGGTCGTGATTTGTCTTTTACAGCTACATATATTTTTCTTAGCTGCGGAAATTGTATTGAAATTTGCTTATAATGAAAAGGAGAAAGAACAATGATGAACACTATTAAAACCCTTAACACAAAAACCCCTATTATGGAAAATCCCATTGCAAAAAATCTTGATTATGTTGTAGTAACTCAGAAAACCAGAAATCAAGGATTGAGACCGAAAACAGAATTTTCTTATATGGTCACTATTTCCGACGGTAAACACACAGCTACATTTATCAATAACGGCGAATCTTTTTTAACTCTTGATAATTTTGCATCCGGTCAAAATCAACTTGGTTCTAAATTCTGGATGAGCAAGACAGACCACAAACTACATTATAATAGTAATTGGGGCGTTAAAACTTCAATGAAGCAGCAGAAGGAAGCATTGAAACGATTTATTGAAAATTGCTTGATTGTTACAATTTTGTTTGATGATTGCGGCAAGAAGGCATATATAGCATAAAACCGAATAACAACCAGAAAAGGCAAGCGAACAAAAAACGCTTGTCTTTTTTGTTTATCTATATAACCACACATTTATATAAAAGGATAGCAGAGCCACCAGCACAGGCACAATATAAAACCTTGCACGGCTTGAAGCTGTCAACCATTGCACCGGCTAAGCCTTGCAGCACATCAGAGCCGGGAGCAATGCGACAACACACACGGCAATATATAACCGTTGTGCATACTCTCATATACCTATAATACAACCGTTTTTCTTTTGGTGCTGTCTCTGCTCCTGAGATGGTAAAACCAAAGGCAAAAGTGGCTATATTTATATAAAAATCAATGTGCTTTGTAAGGCGTTTAAATGCCGTTTTAAGGCGTGTTTGTTCTGGGTATGGTAACATAATACCCGGAAATAAAAATTGATTGTGGGGCATTCTGCGAGGTCGTGCAAGACCCCATTTTGACCCTTTACCCCCTATGAAACCAAAAAATTTTACACCGATAATTTTTAAGGAGGTCACTATGACAAACTTATCCAAACTTCAAATTGAACTTAACAACAATAACTATTTTGGCAAGAATACTCAGTCCATTTATGAAAGTATTCTTGAAGAAAACAACTTAGACCCTCACGAGGAATACACTAAGGCGAATGACAGAGTAAATATGCTGGAAGCCGTGTATGATGTATTATCTGCACTGGCTAATGATATTAACTCTTTCCGCAAGGTTGAGACTGAGTTCACTACTACTTCTGCTGCCTATGAGTATATCCAGAGACGTTTAAAGGATATTAGAAGTGAAATTGACAGAGTAAAACTTGAAACCAGATACACGGATGAGTCCGGCAATGAAAGTTCCATCCTCAGATATATGTACTTCAATACTCAGACTAACTTTGACATTTAAGGCGGTGGTTTTATGAATAACATTCTTACCAGAGTCTTTGATGAAACTATGCTGCGTGAAGGTCGTACCATTTCCACTGTAACCAGCGGAGAAAATTTTGAGTGTTTCTTCCGTAGAAACAACGACAATACCAATAGCAAAGATACTATGATTATGTACTATCGCTGTGGTTCTCCCGTCAATGCCGGTACTTTGCTTAGCTATGCCGGAAATACCTACATTACACTTAACAAGGAAACTGCTGAAAACGAGGTCTATTTCAAGTCTGCAATCATTAAGACAAACGGCACTATTAACACACATAGCCTTACGGTCAATGGTTTATCATTCTACGGCGAAGGCGTAAATAATGCAATGTCAACAGATGGCACGAACATTTCTATTATCTCCGGCAATCTTGAAGTGTTGACAGAGGATAACGCAGCATCCAGAGCATTACAGGTCGATGACTTATTCAATGAGTGGGGACGTACTTGGAAAATTGATAATCTTTACTTTGTGGACGGTATTTGTCACGTCATTGTAGAAGTGTACGCAGATGTTACACCTACATATGAGTATGAGCTTACTCTTTCTTCCCTCACTTCTTATAATGTAAAGCCGGGAGACACAGACACATTAACATATACGGCTATCTGCAATGATGATGAGGTCGATAATCCCGATGTCAATTTCACATCTTCTAATGAAGCAGTTGCGAAGATTGATAATAACGGTAATATCACTTACTTAGCCGATGGCGAGGTTTTCTTCTCAGCCGTATGGATTGACAAGGCAACGGCGCAGACCGACACAGTAACCGTTGTAACCGAAGCCGTGAGTGATGAAGCTGCAATTTTCGTTACTCCGATTGAGGAAATCTTTGAAGGCTTTGAGGAAACTCTTACTTTCTATGCTACCAAAGGCGGCGTAAAGGATGAGAGCATTTCCGTTTCTTTCAAAGTTGAAAATATCAGCGATGTAACCACAAACTACAATACTTACTTAAAGAAGATTACTTACACCGATAACGGCGATGGCACTGTGACACTTCTGGTCGATGGCTCTGTTATGCTCGGCAAGACATTTGATTTTGTTGCCTATAATGAGGAATTAGGCATTGAGAACAGACAGACTATCAAAATTATCTCATTCTTTTAAGAATATCTTGTAATTTCGCAGGAAGTGTGATATAATTTACATATAACCTATTAAGAGTGCGAACAGGGACAGCCCCTAAGACCGCACACCAACCTACACTTTAAATAGTGCAAGGTGGTAAAGGCTGATTCAATGGGTGCTTATATG
The DNA here is from genome assembly GCA_964454355.1 of uncultured Eubacteriales bacterium. Classification (GTDB taxonomy): domain Bacteria; phylum Bacillota; class Clostridia; order Oscillospirales; family Acutalibacteraceae; genus UBA1081. The sequence goes on from CAYVTA010000031.1 coordinate 12,787, forward strand.
TGTTAATGCTGCATCCGTTGATACAATGGGTGCATTTTCTTTTACTGCCCTCTTGATAGGTTAAATTTATCTATCTGGAGGGCATTTTTATGTCAAAAACAGCAATCAGCAATCTTTTGAACCTCAAAGGCAGAGTTTATGTGTATCTTGCGGATGAGGAAACCGGCAAACAGTTTATGCAGCAAGCGGAAACTGAAGGATTTACCTTTAAGGATGGAGTGAAACCAACTCAGAGAGATTGGGACGGTATCTTAGCACTCAACAGAGATATGACTTTGAACTATGTCGGGTTCGTAGGTCATATGGCTTTCGGAGCAAAGGCAAAGAAGATAGGTAACGAAAAACTTCTCCGTGTGGATTTCAAGAGATATGCAACCGGTGAAAAGCGGTATCTCTTAAAGTGAGCAATAGAAAAGGACTACTGCAATCCTCTGATTACAATAGTCCTTAGTCTTAATTAACACAACAGATGAAAACATCATAAAACTTAGCACAAGCCATATAGTTTAGAGCTTCATCGTTTGCAGAAACATTGAGATTCTTTTCAGTCAGCCATTTAGCCGCCTCAATATGATTTTTACCACAGATTTCAATATCTTGCTTGAAGTTAGCACTTGAAATGATTGTAGAGCCTTCACTTCTCTTAGCATCGCAAACTCTTTGAATATCTTCTAAGGTTTTGCCAGTAGTAGAGAAAAGTCCGGGCATTAGCTTTTCTACCCACATTGGGAAGTCAATACGATTTTCACGTTTATTTCTAAATTCCGTGAGTCGTTCAAAGTCTTTAATGCTTAGAAATTCTCTTGGCTCGAATACGAACTCAGGCTCGATGCCCTTAGAAACTTCAATCCATCCATCTTTAAATATACCTAACTTACTTCCGGTTAGACAGGAAATCATAACAAGGTCGTGCAAGCTGATTGAATGACGAGTGAACTTGTTCCTGAGAGATTGTTCCGCATAGCCTAAGACTTCCGCTGCTTCTTTTATGGATATTCCGTTCTTAGCAAGAATATCTTTGATGTAATCCTCGATATACATTAGCTGTTACCTTCTTGGTCAGGCTCAAATTCAAGTATATCCTCAGGCTGACATTCAAGGAACACACAGAGCTTATTAAGGGTATCAGTGGTTACAATTTCATTTTTGCGGAGCTTGTTAATAGTTGCAGGGCTCAAAATTTCCTTTAAATCTTTCTGTTTCTTGCCGGAACGATTCAATCTATCCCAAAGGCGGTAAAAGGTAATCATATTACTAATCCTCCGTAGTACTCATAATATACTGATTCATTATAACACACGGAGAATTAAATGTCAAACTGTATGGATGGTACACTAAAGCATATCCAAAATTTAAAATATACTCAAAATGATTATATTTTTTCATCAAAAAGGGTTGACAAATAGATTGAAGTGTGCTATAATGGCTTTGAAATAGGAGGTAACTATGCAAATTAGACTGAATAACGGCGGTAAAACGTCTGAATTTGAATGTGCATTCAAGGAAACTGAGATTATCCACTTCCCTGACGGAAGAATAGAATATAAATTGAGTGAAGATGAGGTCAACAGCCATTTCCGCTGCTGTGCCAATTTGGAATATCAAGCAGAGTTTCCGGGTATTGATGCCCAATTACTCGAATACTATCTCATTTTTGAAGATAACACCCCGTATCTTTTCATTCGTAACAAGAACGATAACACATTTGTGAAAAATGGATTGATTCTTACATCCTCAGAGATGGAGATAATCAAAAAAATTACGAAATAACTATTTTCTAAAATTGAATATAATGATGCTGGGAATAGGAATGAACACCTATGCATCATAGCTATTAACCAATAGTGGCGTATGGTATATATTGATTGATGTATCATATCGCATAAGCACTCAGGCAATCAAGAATTATTTGTTCTCTGTTTAATGAAGTACATACTTGAAAGTCAGCTAAGAGTATGGGCGTGTATGCGCCGGTTGCTGACCTTCGGGAAGATTTTGAATCACCGATGTAATTAAGCTCAGCGCAGGAAATGGCGTTTTGATATTGGTTAATTCAAGGCTATCTTGATACGACTTTAATGGTCGTGTTGGGATAGCCTTTTTTGTTTGCTTTTTTAAGACATAGAAAGGAATTTGGAAAATGGATGAAAGCAAATATTTAGTAGTCAATGTTTCCGGCAATACAGAGAAAGTGCTGCATAGCTACACCGACAGAGAGGAAGCTATTTCCAAAATGAATGTAATCGGCAAACGCAACAGAAGCGGAGGCATTATTTGTGTCATTCTCGGTAGAGAGTTGTCTAATGGAAGTATTGCACGTGGTAGAGAGACGATAGCCGTTTATGATGCTTGGTTAGAAAGACTCTTGAAGGATTAAGACGGTGCGTTTTTGGAGATGTTAGCTCAGCCATTTTGAGATGAGGACATAAATTCCGTTTTTATTTTTGGAGATAAAGCCTTTGTTTATAGGCGTTTTCGCCTTTGGTTACAAGGGGTTTGAGAACCACAAAAACAAACACCTGAAAATCGTTTATAGATGGGAATGTAACGCAGCGTTTTTCAGGATGTAATCATTTATTTTTGGAGATGTCCACAGAGCAAATTTAAGATAAACCCTTGGAATATCGGCGTTTTCCTATGTTTTACAACAGATTTTCAAGTGCTAAAAAAATTCTTTGGATTTCCTATATAGATGGGAATGTAAAAAATATATTTTGAGATGCCCTACAAATTGTAGAAAAGCGTTTTTAAAGATGAAGCCTTAAAACAAGCCAATTTTAACCGATAAATCAACGGGTTTTCGGCTCTGATATAAAAACCTTAAAAATGGTTTATAGATGGATATACGGAAATGTGAAGTGACCAATTTTGAGATGACAGAGAAATAATACCAGTTCATTTTGAGATGAAGTTTTCAAAATCCGTTTAGCAAATGGAGATGAAGCCTCAATTTATGGGCGTTTTTCCCTTATAAATCAAGCACTTTTCGCTCCCTCAAAAAAACACCTAAAAATCGTATATAGATGGAAAGTAGAAATAGCAATTTTGAGATGTCCCCTAAGTTCATTTTTGGATGTTAGCAAGCGTTTTTCCAGATGACCGCTTATTTACCCTCAATTTCTCTATGGTTTGCAAGGGGTTTGAGACCATCCATAAAAAACACTGATTTTTCGTTTTATAGAAGGGATATGTCCCATTACTTTATTTTTTTAATTTCCACATTTGAAAACATAGAAAGAAAGGAGGCACAATATGCCGGATTTAAAAACCAGATGTATCAATCTATTAAAGGCTCTTGATTTGCCTAAGACGAGATTTTGCAAAAACATTAAAATTAGCACTCAGGCGTTTAATGCGTGGTTGCGTGGCGATTTGAATTTAGCAGAATCCACGACAAAGAGAATTGATGAATATTTGAAGATTTTCAATTTCTAATGAGATAAAGAGAAAATAAGAAAGAGAGGCGAAATTTTGAAAGGATATATAGTTATGGAAAGTATTTTTATCAAAAGTTTGCCGGGTGAAATTTGGAGACCCATTAAGAATTATCCTCTGTATTGTGTTAGCAATATGGGACGTGTTAAATCTATTGTCTATGAAAGAGGTTTATCGGGTAAAACCAGATTCCGCAAAGAACATTTATTGAGACCCAGCACAACAAAAGATGGATATAAGAGAGTAACACTAACAAAGAACATATATTTCAAGAAAACATTTTCGGTTCACAGACTGGTTGCAATAGCTTTTATACCGAATCCACTAAATCTTCCAGAGGTCAACCACTTATCTGAGGACAAAGGCGATAACAGAGTATGCAATCTTGTATGGTCAAGTAAAAAGGAAAATGCGAACTACGGAACAAGAAACGAAAGAATTTCTAAAAATAAAAAAGGAAGAAAATTAACCGATGAGCAGATGAAAAAGTATCTTGCCAGATGTGCAAAGCCGGTTGAATGCGAAGGCAAACGGTATGAGGCAATTAAATATTGTGCTGCCGCCTATGGCGTAAAGCGTACTACTATGCAGCATTGGTTAGACGGTAGTAAGAAAATGCCGTCAGATTGGAGAGATAAAGGGCTGAAATTTATCTAAAAATAGAAAGGATGGTTACTATATGGTAAAAGTTGAAACATTTAATCACAATTTAGAAGAAATCTTCCCCGAAAGAAATTTCCATACAAAGCAGAAAGAGTTTTTCAAGTATGCGCTTAATCATATTAACAAGGACAGATGCACCGATAGAGTGACCGTTTTTGCGGCACGTTGCGGATTAGGTAAAAGCACATTCCTTCAGTTGCTTGTAAAAAGCTGGTTGGAAGATAACAAGAACAGAGGCTTGATTATTGTCACCGATAACTTACAGAGATTAGCTTCTTTCAATGATGATACCGACAAGAGAATAGCTTACCTCACTGCTGAGAACAAAGATACAGAGTTGGTTCGTCAGGCATATTGCCCGGTACTCTTAATGTCAACTCAGCGTTACTTCCAGATGGATAGCATAGAGCCGTTTCTTAATTATTATGTGGGCGGTAACAAGTATTCCCGTGATACTGTCATTTTCGATGAAACGCCTTATTTCAAAGAGATTAACGAAATCGGTATTGATGAGTTAGACTTGCTGCATTCCGCTTTGAATGAGGGTATCACAGACTTATGCAATCCGATTGACAAAGAATGGGTTCTTACTCAGTATTCACAATTCAGACAGACGATGATTGAGACCATTAACGCCTTAGAGCAGAAACGAAATAGAACTACATACCTTTTCTATCATCCTGAGTTCACTCGAATTTCAGAAGATGACATTCGTTTCTATGCGATTGTAAATGAATCTTTGAAGAATATAAACGGTAAATATCCTAAGGCTAAAAAGATTTTGGAAGATATTGAAGATTTCCTCCAGCACGGAGCATTCTTTTCTTCTTTCAAGCTGCAGGACAGTAACCACTACCACAAGAGTTTCATTCTTCATAAGGATTGCAAAGAAAAGTTTATGTTGGGCGGCAACTTAAAGACATTCATTTTTGATGCCAGTGCTGGCACGTCTGAGCTTTACCCTTATGATGCAGAATGGCTTACAATGCTCGAATGTAGCCAATTCAATATGCCGTTGGATTTTATGCACATTCATTTAGTGGATGTCAACACCTCCAGAAATGCACTAATCAATCAAGAGGATAGAGAAACTAAGCTCACTGCAATTAAGAACTACATCTCCGGCAAAGGCTTTAATACTGATGACACTCTCTTAGTTAGCTATAAGGCTTTAACAGAGTCAAACAAATTTGCTGAGATTGGCTTTGATAGAGACAACTCAATGTATTTTGGCAATGTCAAAGGATTTAACAATAATAAAGACAAACACACTTTATTGCAGATTGGTTTGAATCGTCAATCTGACATTAACTATCTGCTTATGTTCCTCTCGAATAATGAAGATTTTGAACTCAGGCTCAAAAATGATATTTCCGGCATTGAGGATAGCATAGCCGAATGTGACAGAATGCTTAGAAGTGAATGCACCGAAGAATATATGGCAGCAGAGGTAGTAACTGACCTCATCCAAAATATTTTTAGAACTAAGGCAAGAGAGCTTACCAACAGAGACAAAATTGACGTTTACTTGTTCTGCAAGTACAGCGAATGTATTTTGACCGAAATTCAATATAGCCTTGGAAGGTTGGGTGCATCTATTGAGATTGAAGAACTCAGCGATTTGCAGATGGCAAAAATTAAAAATCGCAAAGGTGAAAGTACGGCGCAGAAGATTTTAGAATGGGTCGAAAATCAGGAATGCGGTAGAGAATTTACGGTTGATGAGTTCTTAGCTGAACTCGGTATTGAAGCTAAGAATTTCAAAGTTGCAAAAAGGAATAACAGCTTCATCAAAAAGCTGTTTGACGGAATGAAGATTGAGAACACCAGAGGCAAATATCGTATTGCAGATAAAGGAAAGGAACATTGATACAGTGGAAGAAAGAAAGTTGAAACAGTTTGAA
>CAYVTA010000032.1:0-13051 GCA_964454355.1 uncultured Eubacteriales bacterium
TCGACCAAAACTTTTATGTGGCACAATCAAAATTATACGATAAATTATTGTTTATATTATTATATTAAGATATTATGTATTTTTTACCTCTTTGTCAATAGTTTTGTATAAGTTTTTAAAATTCCCATTTAACATCAAGAGCGATGCCCGTAAAGACATCGCTCAGTATGGCAAAGTAAATTATTTTCTGCTCTTGAACATATCGAAAATGTCACTGAGATCATCATCATTTGTGCCGAACTGCTCAACAGGAGCCTTTGCAGTCTCTTCCGTTGCAGCAGGAGCAGCCTCTTCCTTTGCTGCTGCCTTTACGATGTTTGGCTGATCACCAAAGCCTGTAGCAACAACAGTAACGATCATTTCATCGTCAAGAGAAGAATCAAGAGCAACACCGAAGATGATGTTTGCATCCGGATCTGCTGTTTCAGAAATAATTGAGCTGGCAGCATCAACTGCATCAAGAGTAATGTCAGGAGATGCACAAATATTTATAATGATACCCTTTGAGCCCTTGATAGATGTTTCGAGAAGGGGACTTGTAATAGCCATTTTTGCAGCTTCCTCTGCTTTGTCCTTACCTGTTGCTCTGCCAACACCCATATGTGCATGACCTGCATCCTTCATTACGGATGTAACGTCTGCAAAGTCAAGGTTAATAAGACCGGGAACTGTAATGAGTTCAGCAATGCTGCGAACACCCTGACGAAGAACATCATCAGCAGCATCGAATGCATTTGCAAATGTAATCTTTTCATCTGAAATGAGCTTAAGTCTCTCATTAGGGATGATAATAAGGCTGTCTACGTGCTGTGAAAGCTCTGCAATGCCTTCCTCGGCCTGAGCCATACGACGTTTACCTTCAAAGTTAAAGGGTTTTGTAACGATACCGATAGTAAGGATACCTTTATCCTTAGCCATCTGAGCGATAACAGGAGCAGCACCTGTACCTGTACCGCCGCCCATACCGGCTGTGATAAACACCATATCTGCACCGCCGAGAGAATCATTGATAGTATCCATGCTCTCTTCTGCAGCCTTTTTACCTACTTCGGGCTTTGCACCTGCACCCTTACCGTCAGTAACTTTTTCACCTATCTGAATCTTGTTTGTAGCTTTTGAATACATCAAAACCTGTTTATCTGTATTTATGGCAACAAACTCTACGCCCTGTACACCTGCATCAACCATTCTGTTGATTGCATTTCCGCCGCCGCCTCCGACGCCGATAACTTTTATCTTTGTGACTGCATCAATTTCATTTGCTATTTCAAAAGACATTTTACTTCCTCCATATATTTACATAGATATGAATACAACAATACTTTTATATGATATCACGGAAAGTGACAAATTTCAATACATAAAGTATCATAAATATTGCACAAATTTTTATTATATTTTTACCAATATAGTACAATTATCCTACAGCTTCAACAGGCTCATTTGCAGTCTGATTATTTTCAGTTGTTTCCTGCTGAGCAGAAAGCTTTTCCTGTTCAATTGAATATTCTTCATAATCGACTGTATCTTCCTCAATTGGTGACGTATCATCTCGGACGTATGACCTGTCACAATCGGTAACATTTATTATAATATGAGCATTTGAATTATTTTCAAGCTCATTTTCCATTGTTTTAAGTCCAAGATTAAGCTTTTCCGAAAGCTCTGTTATAGTTCCGAGAATAATTGTAATTCTTGAATTTATGACAATTTTGACATTTGCAATGTTTGAAATATCATATTTTGTGATATTTGTTACACCGGCATCGGCACAGCTCTCAACGAGCGTGTTAATCCTGTCTACATATGCACTTTCTTCAAATTCGGCAATTGAACCTTCCTCAAGAGCAGAAAACTCCACTCCCACTAACTTTGCACTACCCTGAGGCAGATAATCTTCAGGTCCGAGAACCTTAAAATCTCTGTTCAGAAGTATATAACAATCGTTATACTCAACTCCGAAAAACGGGCTTGTATCTTCAACAACAAGCTTCAATGTGGATGGGATGCTTTTCTTAACCGTTACCTCACCTATGTAAGGCAAAAGAGATTGAATCTGAGAAGCGGTCTTTGATTTTGAAACACGAAGAAGGCCGTCACCGATTTCAGCACCGGAGGCTTTTGCTATTTCCTCTGCGGTGTAATATGCACTGGACGAAGGATCTCCGGAAGCTGAAAGCACTTCAATTTTTTCAATCTTGAAAAAAACAAAATTAAAGAGAATATACAACACGACAACAAGTGCGACACATAGCATCGCACCAAGTTTAATACGTCTTATCAAAGCTCTTTTTCGTTGTCTTTTTAATTTTTCAGCCTGTCTCTCTGCTCTGCTCGACTGCTGTTCCATCCTGTGCATCCCTTTCCTTCCTTATGTCACATCCGAGAGCGGTTAGCACTCTGCTCATATCCTCGTATCCTCTTTCGATAAATTTAATGTCATCTACAGTGGTGCTTCCTCTTGCAGCAATTCCTGCAAGAACAAGAGCTGCACCGCCTCTGAGGTCAGAAGCAATAACCTTTGCCCCTGTAAGTCTGTCAACACCTTCAATCACTGCCATTCTTCCGTCAACACGGATTTTCGCACCAAATCTGATCAGCTCGCTGACATGCTTATATCTGCTCTCAAAAATCGTTTCAATAATTACACTGGTTCCGTTACATACCGTTGTCATTGCCATGACGGGTGCTTGCATATCAGTCGGAAAACCGGGGTAAGGCATTGTACGCACCGTTTTTATATTGGTAAGGCGTGGAGGTGCTGTCAGAGTCAAAGTGCTTGCTGTTACCGCAATATCACATCCGGCTTCTTCAAAAAGAGGAATAACAGGTGCAATATGAGCAGGAATCACATTAGTAAGCTGAATTTTACCGTGAGTCATCGCCGCAGCAGACATATAAGTAGCAGCAACTATACGGTCAGGAATTACTTTATACTGAACGGGATGAAGCTTCTCAACGCCTTCAATAATAACCGTACCTTCCCCTGTTCCTGAGATTCTTGCCCCACAACTGTTAAGGAAATCTGCAAGGTCACTGATTTCAGGTTCTCTTGCTGCATTTGTTATAACTGTTGTTCCCTTTGCAAGACAGGCGGTAAGAATTATATTTTCCGTAGCTCCTACACTGGGAAAAGACAATGCGATGTTTGAACCCTCCGGATGCTTCACGGCTTCAAATTCAATTTTTGCATATTCTTCATGAATATTCACGCCGAAACGCTGAATCGCATCAAGATGCAGGTCAATCGGTCTCAGACCGATCTCACATCCGCCCGGTGTTGAAAGACTTGCTTTACCCATTCTGCCGATTATGGCTCCCAAAAAAACAACCGAAGAACGCATTTCACGCATAAGATCATCAGGGATGTCATATTTATCTACATTTGTACTGTCAACAATGACCGTATGATCAGTCATCTTAACCTTGCATCCTAAATAACGAAGTATTTTTACCGTTGCATCCACATCGGTTATATCAGGGCAATTGGTTATTACCGACTCACCTTTCACAAGAATTGTAGCCGCAAGTATCGGTAAGACACTGTTTTTTGAACCTTGTATTTTTGCGGTTCCGAACAGACGGTTTCCGCCGTTAATTATAAATCTGCTCACACTTTTTCCCACCTTTCAATGTATATTATGCGGTGGGATATGTCCGTGTTCAGATTAATGAAATTATAATATCTGCAATCTGCTTCTGTGCATCCGACACAGAAAGATTTTTTGCATTTGAGCCCATTTCTTTACGAAGTACTTGGTTGTCAAGAAGCTCGTTGAGAACTTCAAGAAGCTTCTCATCTGTAAGATCCTTTTCTTCTATAACTCTTGCCGCAGAAGCGTTTACAAGAGTCATAGCATTGTGATACTGATGATTTTCAGACACATTGGGAGAAGGAATAAGTATACTTGCTCTGCCTGCGGCTTCCAGTTCAGCAAGAGTGCTTGCACCGGAACGGCAAATTACAATATCAGCAGCCGCAAGACATTTGTCCATATCATGTACGTACTCTTTGACACTGACATTTTTTGCATTATCAATATCAACGCCGTTTTCACGAAGCTTTTCGGGAACCCATTTTCCGTACTGACCGTAAGCATGAATAAAATTGCATTTTTCACTGTCATAAAGCTTTGAAATAACAGTAACCATACTTTCATTTATGGTTTTTGCTCCCAAGCTTCCGCCAAATGAAAGTACAACAGGTTTATCGTCAAGACCCAACTCAGCTCTTGCAAAATCTCTGTCTGCACGCAGTATTTCACTTCTTACGGGAAGTCCCGTAACTACAGGCGGATTTTTACACTCAAGATATTCTTTTGCTTTTTCAACGGTGAGCATTACTGCATCTGCCTGCTTTGCAAGCATTTTATTTGTAACACCCGGAAACGCATTCTGCTCATGAATAGCTGTTTTTATACCCATTTTAGCTGCTGTTCGCACAACGGGACCGCTGACGTATCCGCCGAAGCCAACTACAACATCAGGCTTAAACTCTTTAAGGATTTTTCTGACAGCTCTGCCGCAATTGGCAAGTCTCCAGAGTGTTGCAATATTTCTGAAAAGATTTTTAATTGATATTTTTCTTTGAAAACCGCTTATTGAAATTGTTTTGAAATCAAAACCTGCTTTCGGTACAAGCTGAGCCTCCATTTTTTCTTTTGTGCCGATAAAAAGAATATCAGCATCGGGATATCTTTCTCTTATCTCACCTGCCGCAGCAAGAGCCGGATTTATATGTCCGCCCGTACCGCCCGCAGCAAAAATTATTTTCATACAAAAACCTACTTTTTCTTTAATTTGCCGTCTCTTGAAACAGACATAACTATTCCCATTTCACTCAGAAGCATAACAAGCGATGTTCCGCCATAACTGAAGAAAGGCAAACTGATACCTGTATTGGGAATTGAGTCTGTGGCAACGGCTATATTCAGAAGCACCTGCAACCCGACCTGAAAAACAAGTCCCATTGACAGAAGAGTAGCAAATCTTGACTTTGCATTGAGTCCTATCACAACACCTCTGTACACCAGTAATACAAAGAATATAATTACTATCGCTGCCCCCACAAAACCTAATTCCTCGCAAACAATCGAGAAAATCATGTCGTTCTGTGGTTCTGAAACATACATATACTTTTGTGTTGAGTTACCGAGTCCTTTGCCGAACAAACCGCCTGAACCTATAGCATAAAGTGCCTGATTAGTCTGCCAACGTGTGCCTGTAGGATCGTAGTCCTTATCAAGCCAGCCGACAATTCGCTCTTTCATATACCCCTTAAGAATACCTGAGGAATCATCATCTTCTTCTGCAACATACTCAACGCCTGCCGCCTCCGCCGCTGCCTTTGCTTCGTCCTCCGCTTTAATTTCCATATAAATAGGAACACACACAACAAGCACAACTGCAAGAACAGCCGAAACACCGGCAATAAACCACCCCTTGCGAACGCCGCCAAGATACATCATAACGACACCAATACAGAAAATGAGAACGAATCCGGAAAGGTGGTTTTCAAGATAAACGAGAACGGCACAAATACCGAAAAATGCAACGTACAGCCACGTAGGAACCCAAGACTCCTTAACAAGTCCGAATCCAACCTTCTTATTAACTGCATCAGCAATCGGAAGCTTTGATGGCTTTGAGCTGCTCATTTTTTTGTAATATTTACTGTAGAAATACGCACCTGCCACGATAACGGTAAACTTTGCGATCTCGGAAGGCTGAAAGGTCATAAAGCCCAAATTGATCCATCTGTAAAATCCTGCTTTATACTGAGGAAGAATAAACACTATAAGCAAAAGCAATAAAGTTACACCGCTTAATATCCAGAATAATTTTTTCCACAGGTCAACTTTTATTCTTGAAAAGAAGAACATTGCAAAAACACCGACAACGGCGAAAATTGCCTGTCTTTTAATGAAGTAGGTCGAATCGCCGTACATAGTAAGTGCATAAGGGTAACTTGCTGAAAACAGCATAACAAGACCAATACACAGCAGTACGAGAATTATAATAAGAAACCATATGTCGATACTGCCGTAATTAGCATATCTGTACCACATTCTTTTTATGAAGGATTCATTTTTTCTGTTTCCTTCCATTCTCCTACCTCCTTAAAAATTTTTTCAAACTGACTGTCCGAAATAAACAAGTAAAATTGCTATGATTGAACCAATAATATTTATAAGTGAGAAAACGTAAACAATCTTCTTTTCCTTCCAGCCGCACTTTTCAAAGTGGTGATGAATAGGTGCCATTTTAAAGATACGCTTACCGTGAGTGAGCTTAAAATAACCGATCTGAATAACATCGGAGCCAAACTCCATAACATAAACAACACCTGTTAACAGGATAAGCCAAGGCATATCAAGACAATAAGACACTGCAACAACAAGACCGCCCAGGAACATTGAACCTGTGTCTCCCATCATAACCTTTGCAGGATGCCAGTTCCAAATAAGATAACCTGCCAAAGCACCGAAAAGAGCGGCACTCAAAAGACTTACACCGAACACACCTCTGAGAATTGAAATAACAAGTGCTGCAACGGCAAAAGTTGCTGTAACGGAAGCACAAAGTCCGTCGATACCGTCTGTAAAGTTTACAGCATTTACAGTACAATAAAGAACTATAACGCCAAGAATCCAGAAAAACCAACCAAGCTCAATATTTCCTACAAAAGGAACCCATACATAAGTTGCACCTACTGTATAAAGAGATGCAAGATATCCACCCATTACTACGATCTGTGCAATTGTCTTCTGTATAATGGTAAGACCTAAATTTCTCTTCTTTGCAACCTTGATATAATCATCCACAAAACCAATAAGTGCAAAGGCAAACGCCATAATTATACCGCTGTAAAGCTTTGTTTTAACTGTTCCGGGCACAAGACTGTCCCCCGCTACAATATCGACGCCCATGAGCTTATCAATAACAATAACAACTATCATTGAAACAAGAAGACCTGCCATAAAGAGGATACCGCCCATAGTGGGTGTTCCCTGCTTGTTTTTATGCCATGAGGGACCAATATCAAGTATTGTCTGTCCGAATTTAAGTTTATGCAGCCAGGGAATGACAACATATCCTAATAAAAATGCAACAAAAAACGCAATAACCGCCGCAATCGCAAGTGCCAACCAAGTATTCATCCTTATTCCATCCTTTCACTTGTTACCCGTTATTTTCGAGTTTTTCATATATATAATGTATAACATTTTCAAGTTTCATGCCTCTGCTTGCCTTAAACAAAACAGCATCACCGGGCAAAATCATATCATTGATTTTTTCGGCAACAGCAGTTTCATCTTCAAAGAAGTAAACATTCTGTATTCCTCGCTCTTTTGCTTTTTCTGCAGTAAAACGGGACTGCGGACCGTAAGCAAAGAGCACATTCACACCGTTTTCAGCGGCATATTCGCCGCATATACTGTGTGCTGTTTCCGAATAATCACCAAGCTCCAGCATATCACCGAGAACAGCAATTGTACGCTTGGCACCCATGGAAATGAGTGTGTTTATTCCGGCTTTCACTGAATCGGGACTCGCGTTATAGCAATCCTCAATAAACATTATGCCGTTTTTGGAAACGGTTTTCTGTCTCATGCCCGCAGGAACATACTGTTTGATTGCATCTGCTGCCTTTTGGGGCTCAATTCCGATATACACACCAGCGGTAAAAGCCGCCAGAGCATTATAAACATTATGAAGTCCTGTTATGGGAATATAAACGCCGTACTTTTCATTACTATAAATGAAGTTGCACTTCGTACCTTCTGCCGTCTGAACAATATCCGTTGCTTTTACGTCACATTTATCGTTATCCATGCCGAAAAATACAATATTATAATCGTCATTAGCAACCTGAGAGAGCAAATCATTATCTCCATTGACTATCAGTGTTGAGCCTTTTTTCATTCCTTCAAGAATTTCAAGCTTTGCATTGAGAATATTCTCTCTTGAGCCAAGATTTTCAATATGAGAAACACCGATATTTGTAATAATACTGACATCAGGCTTTGAAACGACTGTAAGAGCTGCAATTTCTCCGGAATGATTCATTCCCATTTCAATAACAGCGGCTTGAGTCGTTTCATCAATATTAAACAGCGTCAAAGGCATACCTATATCATTATTAAGATTACCCTGTGTTTTTACTGTTTTGTATTCACTCTGAACCACAAGAGCTGTCATTTCTTTTGTAGTCGTTTTACCTACGCTGCCCGTTAGTCCCACGAGCTTTATATCAAAAAGGCTTCTGTAATACGCCGCAAGAGCAAGCAAAGCCTTTTTTGTGTCCTCAACATAAATTACAGGCAAATCACAAGCTGTTTCTTTTCGGCAAAGAACCGCCGCTGCACCGTCAGCTTGAGCATTTTTTATAAAATCATGACCATCAAACCGTTCACCCTCAAGGGCAATAAAAAGTCCGCCTTTTATAGGTTTTCTTGAATCGGTATAAACACCGTTAAAGCTGCAATCTGCGGTAATTCTTCCGTCTACGGCAGCCGAAATTTGAGATAAAGTAAGTTCTTTCAAATCAATCAACCTTCTCAAGGATTTCTTTTACGATTTCTCTTTCATCGTAGTGAATTTTACCTGTATTTAAAATCTGATAAGTCTCATGTCCCTTACCGGCAAGAAGTACAATATCATCTTCTTGTGCCGTATTCAACGCCGCAGCTATAGCCTTTGTTCTGTCGGGCTCTACAATTTTTTTAACCCTTACGCCTTTTATGCCTGCAATAATATCTTCAATTATTGCATCAGGATCCTCGCTTCTCGGATTATCGGAAGTAATAACAACAACATCAGACAGTCGTGCAGCTATTGCACCCATTATGGGACGTTTTGTTTTATCTCTGTCTCCTCCGCATCCGAAAACGGTAATAATCTTACCTTTAGCAATTTTTCTCAGGGACGTAATAATATTTTCAAGTCCGTCAGGAGAATGTGCATAGTCAATAATTACGGTGTAAGGAGTATTTGTCGGCACAACTTCGATTCTTCCCTTTACTCCGTCGCTGAGTGAAAGAGCATAAAGCACTTTGCTGAAATCAAATCCAAGCTCAATAAGCGTTACAGCAGCAGCCATTGAATTATACACGGTAAATTCGCCGGGAATGCCGACTTTTACACGCTCTATATAGCCCATTGTCACAAGCTCATATTCAATTCCGTCATTTTTGTATCTTATATATTTTGCAGTATAATCAGATTCATCTTCATTAACAGAGTATGTCACCATTCTGCCGTTTGAATTACGCATCATTGACATTGCATTCTCATCATCAAGATTAAGGACACAAAGTTCACTGTTCGTAAACAGTTTCGCTTTTGCTTGAGCATAATTTTCAAACGTACAGTGATAATCAAGATGATCCTGTGTAAGATTTGTAAATACACCTGCCGCAAAATTTATGCCTGCAACACGCTCTTGTGCAAGAGCCTGTGATGAAACTTCCATAACGCAGTACTCACAGCCTTCCTTGACCATTTCTGCAAAAAGCGAATGGAGCTCAAAACTCTCCGGAGTTGTGAGTGCAGCAGGATATTCCTTGTCTCCTGCCATATTTTTAACTGTGCCTATAAGACCGGATTTATGTCCCATGCGTTCAAGCATATTTTTAATAAGAAATGCAGTGGTAGTTTTTCCGTTTGTTCCGGTAATACCGATAAGACGGAGTTTTTTGGAGGGATTACCGAAAAAGTTTGAACACATGATTGAAAAAGCTTCTCTTGTATTTTCAACTATGACCTGATTTTTCAGCCCCAAATCACGTTCACAGACAATAAGTGATGCTCCGTCTGCAACAGCCTGCTCAGCTGCATCGTGACCATCGAAACGATTGCCTTTGATGCAGACAAAAATACTGTCGGGCGTTACCTTTCTTGAATCTGCAGTAATAAATGATACTTCAGAATCATCGAAAACATCATATGTCTTTATCGTATTCATAATATCGGATATTTTCATAACTGTCTGCCTCCTCAGTCCGAAACATCCACGTTAGTTTTAAATGAAACGGTGATTATCTCACCCATACTTACCTCAGTTCCGCTGTCAATACTTTGTTTATACGCATATACCGTATCGCTGCTTAAAGAACTGCCGGAAATTTTTATATTAAGTCCGCTGTTAATTGCAAGTCTGTTTGCCTGACTTACCGTACAGCCGGTAAAATCGGGAACTGTAACGGTAGAAGAAGTGTTTTCTTCCTCCGTATAAACTACAATTATACCGTCAGAAGGAATCTCTCTGCCGTAGTCCGGATATTGAGCAACAACCGTATCACCGTCACCGATAACTTTGACAGTTAAAGATGAACCTGCAACTTCTGATTTTGCATCAGTAACGCTCTTACCGATAAGAAGAGGTGCTGTTTCAACAAGCAGTGCCATTTCCTCATCAGTATATGAACGTTCAACACCCAGATACGTAAGCACCTGTTCAAAAACATCACCCGCAAGAGGAGCAGCAACAGCACCGCCGCCATGCTCACCCTTTGGTTCGTCAACAATTATAATTACAGCAATTTCGGGGTCATCAGCAGGAGCAAAACCGCAGAAAGAAGCAATATAAACCTCATCCTCTTCATTAAGCTTTTCAGAAGTACCTGTTTTACCTGCTACACGATAACCTGCAACATAGGCATTTTTACCTGTACCGGAAGTTACAACATCTTCCATATTTTCACATATAATTTGAGCTGTTGATTCAGAAATAACCTGTCTTCTTACAGTAGGAGTTGTCTCACTGACGGTATTTCCGTCTTCATCGATCTGCTTGCTTACAAGATAAGGAGTCATCAAATTGCCGCCGTTTGCAACTGCTGAAATTGCAGTTATCATCTGCAGAGGCGAAATCTGGAAGCTCTGACCGAAGGAATATGAAGCAAGGTCTGAAAGTGAAAAGTCTTCCCTTGCCATGTAAAGAACACCGGATGAAGGAGTGAAGTCACCTGCAGTGTCAATACAGGTCTTTTCGGTAAAGCCAAAAGCTTCAAAATAATCGTAAAATGTATCCGTTCCCAGTTTACTTGCAAGCGTTACCGCAAAAGGATTGCAAGAGTTTTTAAGAAGATCGGAGAAAGTCTCACTTCCGTGACCGCCCTGTTTCCAACAATGAATATTTCTTGTTGCAAAACTGATAACACCGCTGCAATAATGAGTTGTATTCAGATCTGCAACGCCCTCCTCAATTGAAGCTGCTGCAGTTATGACCTTATAAACAGAACCGGGTTCATACGTACTTGTAATAGCCCTGTTGCTCCACTGAAAATTTTGATAATAGGATTTGCTTCTGAGATACTTTTCATTCTCCGTAAGCTCCTCCTCATTTGCACCGTCAGAAGCTGTTTCTGCATACTGACTGTAAAGGCTCTCGCTTTTTATTGTATACGGATCGTTAAGATCATAATCGGGCATTGAAACCATGGCAAGCACCGCCCCCGTATCAACATCCATAACAATACCGTAAACACTTTCCGCCCTCGTATCCTCAAGAGCTGCAGAAAGAACATCCTCAAGAATATACTGAATATAAATATCTATTGTCAACACAAGACTTGTACCTGCCTGTGCTTCATAAACAGTTTCATATTGGTTCGGCATCTCATTTCTGTTGCCATCCAAAGCTGTTATGGTTTTACCGGCAACACCTGTTAAAACATCATCATAATAATACTCAAGACCGGCCCTGCCCACACCGTCCGTACCGGTAAATCCGATAACTGTGGAAGCCAGGGATGAATACGGATAATATCTCTTAACATCGGGATCAATGCAGATGATTCCGCTAAGATCAATAGGATTGTCGTCTCTGTCTTTATATTCGTCAATGAAATCAAGAATCTGATCTCTTGTTTCTTTTTCAATTTCACCCTTTACGCTCTGATATGCGTAATTTTTTTCAGTATAACTGCGAATGGTATCCTCATCTATTCCGAGAATTGCAGAGAGACCGCTGACAATTATCTCTCTTACTTCTTCTTGCTTTTCCTCATCAAAATTATTAATTTTTGAAGGGTTCATATACACTTTCCAAACAGAGGCACTCTGTGCAAGAACATTCATATTCGAATCGTATATTTTTCCTCTTTCAGCCTTAATTTCACTATCACCGAGCTGCTGACTTTCAACCTTTGCAGAATAATAATCGCCGTTTATTAATTGCACATACACAAGGCGTCCGATAAGCACAACAGCAATTGCCGCAACGATAATCAAAGCATACAAGCCTCTTTTTGATGTATTGACATTCGATTTTTTCGCTTTCATCCTCCGCATTCCCCTTTCAAGGCAACCATCTTCATTTTTCTGCCCGTTAAAAACTTCCCCGATTGCCATAAAAAGGGCGAAAATTTTTTCGCCCTTTCTATGGTGTTTTTCAATCGTTCGCAGCAGGCCTGCCTGCCGCAGTTATGTAAAAAACAATCCCTGAATTATATCTATTTAATTATTAGAAAAATATTCCTTTAACTGCTGTATTTTTTCGCTCAAAGAGCCTGTCCTGTAAGATTTTCCGCCCGAAACAACAACATGATTGTCCTCTTCGGACTCAAAATATGTAATTTTATAATTCTCAAGCTTGACCATGCCTAAATTATTTTCAGCATAATCCTTGACCTTGTCAATTGAAACCATACCTTCAAGAGCAGATTCAAGACGCACATTTTCACTCTGTGCAACAGAAATGCTTTTTTCAACTGAATTTATCATTTTTGCCGTTTCATCAAGTGTAACATTCAGATACATTGCTACACATACAACTGCAAAAACAAAAATCGTACAGCCAATGGCTTTCATCGACTTAAAAAATGAAACACGTGTAGCCTTTTTGTCTGCTTTTGAAACGCCGTATGCTTTTGATTTTTTCTTCTTTGGTACAGGAGGACTTACGGGTTCTTTCGGCTGATATTCGGGCACCAGTTCAGGTGCAGCAGTTGAGTAATAATTGTCAAACATTGAAAAATCATATGCAGGCTGTGCCATTGTAACCCCTCTCCTATCTTTTATAATTTTCTTATAGCTTTCTTATAGC
>CAYVTA010000032.1:13151-18774 GCA_964454355.1 uncultured Eubacteriales bacterium
TTTCTTATAGCTTTCTTATAGCCCTGAGTCTAGCACTCCGACTTCTTAAATTCTCACGGATCTCTTCCTCCGACGGTGCAACCGATTTAAAAAGCAACTCACCCTTTGGCTTGTTACCACACACACAAACCGGAAAATCGGGAGGACAGGTACATCCTTTACAAAACTCATTAAATGTATTTTTTACGATTCTGTCTTCCAATGAATGGAAAGTAATTATTGCCAAAACACCGCCACTGTTAAGAGAATCAAACATATCCCTAAGTGCTCCCGGCAACATCTCAAGCTCCCTGTTAACATAAATTCTCAAAGCCTGAAATGTCTTTCTGGCAGGATGACCGTCTCGTTTTGCCTTTGCAGGCATCGAAGCGGAAATTATATCACACAGCTCAAATGTGGTCTCAACAGGTTTTGTTTCCCTTGCTCTGACTATATTTTTTGCTATGCTCATAGCAAATTTTTCCTCACCGTAAGAACGGATGATCTCACAAAGCTCAACAGCCGAGAGATTATTTACCGCATCATATGCAGAATATCCGCTTTTACTCATTCTCATATCAAGAGGAGCATCCTGATGATAGGAAAATCCTCGTTCGCCGTTATCAAGCTGATATGAGCTTACGCCTAAATCGGCTAATATACCGTCTGCTCCGTCAACTCCGTTATCACTTAAAATCTGTTTGATATTATCAAACACATCATTGACAACGGTAACATTGTTTTTATCCGCAAAACGTTTTTTAAGGACTGCTACGGCGTCGGGGTCTCTGTCTATAGCAAAAAGCTTTCCGATTGAACTAAGAGATTCTGTAATTTTGGAGGAATGACCTCCGCCGCCGGCAGTCGCATCGACATATATCCCGTTTGGTTTTACCGACAGTGCGTTTACCGCTTCATTAAGCAATACTGTTTTATGGACAAATTCCATCATCGCACCGCCTTGCTGATTTTTAAAATATTATTCATCACCCATAAGCTCGTTCCATTTTTCAGTATTCCAAATTTCAACGAAATTGCCCATACCGACTATTGTAACATCAGACTCTATCTTTGCATACTCAAGCTGCTGTGAACCGATTGTAATTCTGCCCTGCTTGTCCATTTTGCATTCGGCAACTTTGCCGAAGAACTTACGGGCTTCCATTCTGTTCTCAAGAGTATCTTCTTCCTCAAGCTTCTTGTCCATTTTTTCAGAAAAACGAAGCCAAAGGTCTTTAGGATAAAGTCTCAAACATTTTTCGGGTGCTTTGAAGATATGGAAGCTTTCACCGAGTGTCTCACGAAATTCAGCGGGAATAAATATTCTGTTTTTAGGGTCAAGACCGTGACAGAAAGTTCCCGAGAAACTCATATTAACACTCCTTTCGCTCCGATTTACTCCATTTTAGTGGAATTTTTATAAAACTTCACTCCACATTGACTACATTATAAAACTTTAAAGGGTTTGTTGTCAATAGTTTTCCGTTAATTTTTTTGCATGGTTTTTATCTTTTTTATTTTTCCTTAAAAGAATATTCCATCCTTTTTCGACCGTATTTTTACCTAAATCCACAATTTGGAGTATTGTCAAACATGAGACATACATGATATAGTGTTTACACCGAAAGATGCTCGAAAAAATTCCGTTTTTTTCCGAGCACCTGAAAGGAGGTGAAGACATGAAAAAACTGCTTGCGGTTCTGATGCTGGTCATCATACTTACGGTGCAGTTGATTCCCGTATCTGTCAAAGCTTCATCGGATGATGTAAACGCAGGTATTGTTTCAACTTCAGATACAGGACTCAACGTAAGAAAATCACCGTCGCAAAGAGCTTCGATTGTCGGGTCACTTGAGAAGAGATCTTATGTCACGCTGATAAGCAAAACCGGCAACTGGTGGCTTGTTGAGTATGCGGACGGCAAAACCGGCTACTGTCACAGCGATTACATCCAAACAATAAGCACAACCACCGCTTATGTTAAATTATCATCAGGATATCTTAATGTCAGAAGCGGAACCGGAGTTTATTATTCGGTAAAAGACAAGCTTTACAACGGTGAAAAGGTTTATATCCTTACCGATTACGGCAATTGGGTAAAAGTTTTGTTTGACGGAAATGAAACAGGATATGTAAACAAAAACTATATTTCATATTCCTCGTCAAGCACAACTTATTCATCACAGCTGAGCGTTCCGTATTACTCGCAGACAGATTCCAGATGGAGTTCTGTAACATTGGGCTCATCAGGTAAAACTTTAGGCAAAATCGGTTGCACTACCACCTGTCTTGCGATGACGGAAAGTTACAGAACCGGTACAACAATTTGTCCTGATACTATGGCGTACTCTCTTTCCTACTCTTCTTCAGGCTCATTGTACTGGCCTTCCAATTACACTACAACTACATCTGTAAGCTTCAGCAGCATCAAGAGCATTCTACAGCAGGGCAAACCGGTTATTTTAGGGTTAAGAACATCATCTTACAGCACCCACTGGGTAGTTGTAACGGGATATTCCGGAGATACCTACTATGTAAATGATCCGGGGTCATCTTCAAGAACAACACTCGGAAGCGTATTCGAAAAATATCCGTATTTTTACAAAATGGCATATTATATTTAAGAGAATATAACGGTTTTTCTTGCCGTAAAACACAAAAAGGACAGAGTAAGCATTGACCTACTCTGTCCTGATTTTTATGTCATTTTAAATTTTTATAAGAGCGACTATCTTTAAAAACTCGTCATAGAACTCATATGTCGCAAAAGAATCAACAACTGCATTATTTGCAAGCGTAAAACCGAACATCAACGAAATCACTGTTATAAGAATGATTAAAAGTACAATCAAAACCACCCACATAACAAGCTGTGCTCTGAAGAAATTTGCACGGTTTTTATCCTCATTCATGCAAGCAAACACAATAGAAATAACAAAACTGATCGGTCCGAATGCATACGCAAGAAGAGACCAGCAAATATATTTACCTACCGATACTTCCGTATTTTTTACAGGCTGCTGATATTGGTTGTTATAATCATATGCACTGTAATTCGGCATTGTGTACGGTTCGTTTTGCTGATATGTATTATACGTCTGAGCCGCAGCTCCGCAATTGGGGCAAAAACTCATATCATTTCCAAATTCAGCCCCACAATTTTTACAAATCATCTTATCCCCTCCTTATGTGGACTAATTACATTATATATTAATAAGATAGTCGTTGTCAATAAGTTAATAACTGTATTTTATCTATCCAACTGTTCTATGATATAATCTCCGACCCTCTGTGCAGATGAGCCGTCGGTTATTTTGTGAATCGTGTTTTTAACCCTTGTGCGTTCTTCTTTTGCCGAATCAATATTATTCTTTATTTCTCCGATAAAGGAAATAAGATCATCTGTAGATTCAATATACACGCCCTTAAGAATATCAAGGGGATTCTTATACACAAAACCTCGTTTTGCGATATATTCATCAATATCACCGATTGTAAGACCGATAGGCTTATCCGTTAAAAGATAATCATAATACACAGATGAATAATCCGTAATCATTGCATCACATCTGCCCAAAAGCTCGTAAAGCTGAACATCCTTTTCTTTCAGAGCAGCATCATTAATAATAAAAAAGTTGGAAAGACCTTTCTCGCTTATTGCCGACACATCCTGCACCGGATGAGGTTTGAGCACAACAAGGCAATTGATAGCCTTCAGATAAGTATTAACTTTTTGCAATTCTTCAGCAGTTTCAATTGACGGAATACCTGTGCCGTGATTTTCCATTTCAAAATCACCGACTTTTTTGTTCTTTGCACCGTCATTTCTCTGACGGTAAGTGGGCAGCCAAAAAATGACCTTGTCAAACTTATCAAAACCGAATTTTTCAAGAGAATCATTGTTTTTATTCAGATAATCGTTTCTGGGGAATCCCATAAAAATCATTCTATCCTTATCAACTCTTGCATCGGAGCTGAAATTATCTGCAAAAAACTCTGATTCACAAAGAGCGGCAGTGCATTTATTCTTGATACAATAAGTACCGTTTGATGCCTTTAGAGGCATACCGTGCTGAAGCCAGAGAGAAATTCTGTCTTTACCGTAAGTACCTAAAAACCGATTACTGTAAACAAGTGCTTTTGCCGTTGCAACGTAGTACATATATTTGAATTTTTCAGCAGTTGATTTTGCACATTTAGAGTAATTCATAAATGCTACATTTTTTTCTTTGAAATTTGCATACTTTGATACATCGTCACAAAGCCAAACGAACTCATACTTCTCATTAAGACCTTTTTCAAGCAGATATTTGTATACAGGATATGTGTTACAGGTAAGTTCAGGATTGCTTTCAAAAATTATTCTGTTTTTCGTAGGAAGAATTGAGAACAAATACAAAATAAATCCATAAAGTTCATCCTTTATTGCCTCTGCCATTCCAAGACTTTCATTTTTTGCTTTAAAGCCAATATATTTTTCATATATCCACGGAGCATGTACAATTATACTTGAAATCAGCATAACTTTTTTTTCAAATGCGGTAAGATTCTTGCATTTTGCTGCATATTGGTAATAAAATCTGAAAACAGAGAGTATGCGTTCTTTTGTTTTTCCGTAATAAAAACCGTATGTGATGCATTTTGTAAATATTACAATTGCATCGTCAACAGCCTTTAAAGCAGTGCGGTTTGCTAATTCATAAAGACCTTTTTCATTAAGAAAATTTATTCTGCTTATAATGGCATCCTCACGGTCGAGATTTTTTTCACTGAACTGTGCATCGGTTATACTAACAGTATGCTTAATGTAGCTATAATAAGGTTTTTTCAATGTGACAATTTTTTTGCATTTATAAATAATTTCATGTATGCGTGCCTCATCTTCATTTATTTTACCTACCGGATATATTATTCCTTCAAAGAGTTCTTTTTTGAAGATTTTATTTTTATCGGTACAACAATAGTTTGCACCCGGCTCACAAAGTTTTCTGAGATATTCTGTATTTGTCAATACTTCATTCTTCATGGGACAGACATTGTTAAGCTCATCAATAGTATTACCTTGGTTATCTGTATAGTATATACTGCCCGTAGCAAAATCCGCATCATTTTCAACAAGTGCATTCAAAAGTTCTTCAAAAGTTTCCGGAAGTATCAGCTCATCACTATCCATAAAGAAAATATAATCTCCGTTAACAAGAGAAAGTGCAGTATTTCTTGCTGCGGAAACACCTCTGTTTTCGGTGTGTACAACCTTGAATCTTGAATCATTTTCTGCCCAATTATCGCAAACAGCACCGCTTGAATCGGTTGAGCCGTCATCAACCATAATAACCTCAAAATCCGTATATGTCTGTGACTTGACACTCTGAAGTGTTTTTTCAAGATACTTTTCTACATTATATACAGGCATGAGTACACTTATCATAAAATAACCTCACTAATACAATAATTAAAAATATTATACATTAAAATATAGCAAAAGTCCATAGCAATATAAACAATAATTTAGCAGTACGCTAAATTATTGTTAAATGAGCAATGCATAAAGATTGAAGACATTTTGAATCTTAAAACAAATTAATTTATATTTCATATTACCAACATTTTCTTTAAGAATAAAAGCACCCTGATTAGGGTGCTT
>CAYVTA010000033.1:0-18648 GCA_964454355.1 uncultured Eubacteriales bacterium
CAGTAGGCGAAGGCAGAAGAATTTACGATAATATCCGTAAAGCTATACAGTTCCTTCTCGGCTCAAACCTTTCAGAGGTTCTCTCAATTTTCACAGCAACCCTTTTGGGCTTTACCATTCTCGAAGCTCCCCATCTTCTGTGGATAAACCTTGTTACAGACTGCTTCCCTGCTCTTGCTCTCGGCATTGAAAAACCTGAAAGCGATATTATGAAGAGAAAACCGAGAAGTGCAAGTGCAGGCGTGTTCTCCGGAGGTTTGGGCATTGATGTACTTTACCAGGGTGCACTTGTTACAGTTCTTACACTCTGTGCATACTTCTTAGGTGTAAACTGGGACGTTCCTTTCTCACAGTGGGTATTCACAAACATCAGCCTTGCAAATCCCGCAACTCATGATATGGCTCTCACCGGTACAACGATGGCATTCCTGACAATGTCAATGTGTGAGATATTCCATTCGCTGAATATGCGTTCACAGAGAGGCTCTGTTATCAAGATGTTTATTAAGGGCAGCGTAAATGTTCCCCTTCTTGCTTCTATGGCAGCAGCACTTGTGCTTACAACAGTTGTTATTGAGGTTCCTTTCCTTGCAGCAGCATTTGACTTTGCACAGCTTGACCTTGCTCACTACGGCGTTGCAATGCTTATCGCATTCTGCATCATTCCCATAGTTGAAATCGTCAAGGCTTTCCAGAGACTTTTGGCAAAAAAGAAATAAATTCAATACTCCACTTACCGAGGTTCTTTTGAACCTCGGTTTTCTTAAATCAACACAACTTTAACACTTTGCATTAAGTCTTCTTTGCAATGCCTATATTTTTCTTACACACTGTCCTTTAGTTTAATTACCCACCGAAAACACAGAAAAATAGGGACTTTTTCACTACCCTTGCCGCCATCTGACTGAAAAAGACGCTAAACAGGTAAACCCTCCCGTCGGCAAATCATCGGCGAGAGGGCAAAAATCTTATATTTGGGCAAAAAAATAAAGGGCTTTCAAATCCTTGAAAACCCTTATAAAATGGCGGAGAGCAAGGGATTCGAACCCTCGAACAGGTGTTTGCCCGTTACACGATTTCCAATCGTGCTCCTTCGACCAGCTCGGACAACTCTCCATATAATACAAGGCACTCATTCAAGTGCTCGTATATTATATATCATTGTTAAAAAAAAATCAAGTACTAATTTAAAAAATTTAAAAATTTGCACCTCACATATCATGGTTTACAAATTTTGCACGCTTCGTATCCCAATTCAATTGCAGTACCAAGTTTTATTTCACTTGATGAGCTACGCAATGCACTGCATGAATCTGTATGATATTTAGTTCCTGACGGTGTTATATAAACCATTTTAATCGTTGTTTCTTCAACAGGAATATTTATTTGTGTCGAAGTTTCAGTACAGCTTGTGTCTTTGAGACCAAAATCATCCAGATTTGCACAATAACGCAAAATCTTTCTTGCATCGGCTGAGGTTATTTTTCCTGAGAAATCAACATCAGCACAAAGCTTTTGAATTGCAGTAAAAACCTCCAGCAATGCTGAACATCTCAAAGCAAGTCTTGCATCTAAAGCTGTTATCTTTCCGTCACTGTTAACATCGCCCAATTTATAGTCAACTTTATTCTCCTGTGAATTAACCTCTTTTATTGATAAAACTTCTGAAGAGCATTGCTCACATAGCTTTTTTGATATACTTTCAGATTCTGTAAAACCATGTATTTCCACCTCAGTTTCAATTTTATTTTGACTCTCCTGAATACCAAGTTGAGTGTCTGCATTAATATCTAAACATATCAAAGTAGTCGTTTCATTAATTATTAATGTTGTAGATTCTTCAACAAAAACTGAAGTTTCTTCATCAGTAGGTTCATCTATAATTGAAGCATCCGTAGACTGTTCAAAACCTATTGTTACATCTGACATTTCGGTTTCATTGTCCTCAATAATGTTTATAGCTTCGTATTCAATGTTTCCGCAATCCACACACAATCTGTATTTGAGTCCGGTGACAGTGTTCGTCGCTTCAACAACAATAATCCAATCACCATATGTATGTTCCGCAACATCAGTACTGTCGGTAACATAGCTATCATCGCAATAAGAACAAATATGTACAGTATAACCACGATTAACACAAGTCGGCGGAACAATAACAGAAATGTAATCATGTCCCAACGCAGGCAAAACAGTTTGCTCAATGATTGCCGCATTACATACTGAACATTTTACACCTTCAGAAAGCCCGTCATTAATACAGTCAGCCGGTATTCCCGGGATAATCTCTTCAAGATGCCCAACAGCATCAATATAATCATATATAATATTGTCATCACAGTTTTCACATATCTGTATAGTATATCCTTGTTGTGTACAGGTAGGTGTATAAACAAAAGAACTATAATTGTGTCCGAACGCAGGAATTTCCGTTTGTTCCAAAATAACAGCATTACAAACCGAACATATTATAGCATCGGTTATTCCGTCTGTAGTGCAAGTGGCAGGAATCCCTGTAACTGTTTCTTCCATATGGCCTTGAGGAAGGTTATTATAATCCCATAAAGTATAAGTATCGCCACAAGAGCAAACAAATACAGTATAACCTTGTTCGGTACAGGTTGCCTCAACATAGTATGTTTCATAATCATGTGTGTGTCCTATTTTACTTTTTGCAGATGCGACAGTCATTAGTAAACAAAGCGAAACAATCAAAGTCAAAATTTTCAAAATAATTACCGACAAATTCTTTTTCAAAACGAGCACTCCACAGCAAAAAAATATTACATACAATCAATAAAACGTGTTCTAAAAAATTAATGTTTTATTTATCATACCATATTTTTCGACAGCAAACAACAATATTTGTAAATAAAAACAGCAGAGGAGAATCTCTGCTGTCAAATATCAACGTTTAAACAATTTTCTGAACCGTTTTTGCAATCTGTTAATATAAAGTGTAACCATTCGGGTTATACAGATATCGTAAAGAACAAACATCACATTGCCTAACAGAAGCAATCCTACAATACCCAACACACCGGACTCTTCCATTTCCTCAATCGGAATACCAAACACATTTACAATCACAATGTATGCAATAACAACTGCAACATTGAAAACAATTGCTTTGAGTATCCAACAAATTTTGTTGTTCCTGATTTTTGTTTCAAGAAAAGGTTTTAGAATAGGATAATAGCCAAAAAAGGCTATGTACATCATTGCCGCTTCCTTATCAGGTAATATCAGGAAAGAAAGAATACTGACTGCAACATAAGCACAAAATGCCCATTTTTTGTTTATTTCAATCACCATAAGAACCAATAAGGCACCGGAAATAGCAGGCAATGCATAAGTCAGATAGGGAATTACCGCTGTAAGTAGCATTATTGTAAGTGATAAAGCACTTATCATTCCGCCTAATGCGGTCTTGGCACTGTTTCTCATTTTTTGTCACCTTTTAACAACAAGGAATCAAATCTCCGCCCATGCATTCGCAACAACAGTCCGCACAAATAAGACCCTGACACACATTACAGAAACCACAATCAGAATCGGAACGTCTGCCGTTAGCTGTTCTGTAACCACCGTTTCGCTGGGCATTCATATTTTGGAAAGCCCTTGAATATTCCGCATTTGTGGAGTCCATTCTATATGCACGCTCATAATTTTCATATGCGGCATTTGCCCAGCCTTTTTTTTGCTGAATCATACCCTGCAAATAATACCATTCTGCAATTCTCGACATTTCAGGAATATTATCAAGCAATATCTGAGCACCGTCAAGATCATTTTTCTTGATTTTTTCCCGTATCTCTGCATAAGTAGGAGGCGTATATGAGCTTTGTGAATATCCTGCATTTGAATATGATCCCGATGAATACGCAGAACCTGCCGAATGAGATGAAGTTGAGTTATAGCCGCCTGAACGTCTTTGAGCAATTATCTGATCATATGCCTCGTCAAGCTCCTGCAATTTTTTCTGTGCAACTGAAGCAAGAGGACCGTTTTGATAATCTCCCTCGTGGTAAATTCTTGCTTTTTCTCTGTATGCATTCTTAATCTGTTCATCGGTAGCATCGGATGATACTCCAAGAATTGAATAAGGATCACTCATTATGCAGTCTCCTTTCGTATATCTTTATAGTTTCATAATATAATCCATCATATATAACATTTTCAACTATTCCGCCGAAGCATTTTATATCAAGCAATTCGTATGCCTTTGCCGCTTCACCGGCAGTCATGAGCAAATCACCTTTTATCTTTTCATAGTTGTCGTTATTTCCTAAAATAAATGGATTGTAATTGCCTGTTTTTCTGTCTTTTTCAATATCATCAAAAGCATCTATCATATATATCCATCTACCCAGATGATACCCTACCTGTTCACGAACCAACCTCGAATCCTCGTCAGACTCCCCCATTGAATACAGTTCTTTTAATAGTATTGCAGTAGGCTCTGCCGCCTCGTCCACCGATCGAGTTTGTTTTACTTCAACAATATTCTGCTGTTCAATATATTCCTGTACAAGCCTTGCACCTTCAGGACAAAGCTTTTTTGCTTTTTTGTAAGGAGCAAGAACAAAGAGCATTACTATTCTATACAAAAAAGCTTTAAATATTGTTGAATCATGTATATTGTCATTGATTTTATGATACAGCAGTAACACTGTAATATCTGCCGCAAATTCGATTTCCTTTCTGCTTTGAGAGCAGAAATTACATTTTTTTGCAGGATTGAACGGACATCTTTTTTGCTCAAAACATACCGGTTCATCTGACAAAGCCATTAATGCTATTGCAAGAAAAGAAGAATCAAAGCTCAGAAACATACGAGAAATAAGACCGTATCTCCTGCCCAATTCACGGCAAAGGGAACAGTATACACCTTTATATGCTTCATCCTCACGTACCTTAAGCTCCGGTCTGTGGGTTCTGACGTATCCGAACAAATTTCATCACCTGTTAAAAACATTAAACATAAAACAGAATTTGTATTTGAATTATAAACACAAATTATAAATTAAATATTAAATCTGACAGTATGAACAGTCAAACTGTCAGATTTTGTATAACATATTAAAGAATTACTTCGTGTCCGGTTCTTGCAGACTCATAAACAGCATCAAGAATACGCATCATATCAACGCCATCCTGAGCAGGGGCAATACATTCAGCCTTACCGAGAACACAGTCAACAAAATGATTGATCTCATTCTGGAAAAGACCGTCAAATGAAAGTGCAGTGTCATCATCGAACTCAACATTGACAAGATATTTATTCATTTCAGTAAATATCTCAACCTGAGGATCAAGCTTGCATCCTGCCTTCGTACCGAAAAGCTGAATATCACCTTCGGGATTTTTAATATTAAGAGTAAAGCTTGCCTCAATGTGAAGAACTGCACCGTTATCAAATCGAATCATAGCCGAAGCAAGATCCTCAACATCACAAATATCATTCTTTGCAGCATCTGCCGCTGCGTAGCCTTTTGTCTTTATAACATCGGGACGGTTAAACAGCTTTTGGAATGTTGCTCCGTAAACGGAAACAGGCTGAGGTCTTCCGAGAAGATATCTTACAAGGTCAATAACATGAACACCCAAATCAATAAGAGGACCGCCGCCGGAACGTGATTTATCGCCGAACCAACCTCCGGGATTTCCGTTCCTTCTCAGATAAGTAGCTTTAGCATAGTAAATATCACCCATACTGCCTGCGTCAATGAAGTCTCTGACAACCTTACAGTCATTGCCGAAACGTCTTACAAAACCAATCTGAAGCAGTCTGCCGTTTTTATCAGCAGCTTCTTTCATTTTCATAGCTTCTTCAGCGTTAATAGCCATGGGCTTTTCACAAATAACATCCTTACCGGCATTCAAAGCGGCAATTGCACATTCCGCATGAGCACTGTTCCATGTTGTAACGCTGACGATATCGATTTCAGGAAGAGCAGCAAGCATTTCATCCTTATCTGTAAAGCAATGCTCTTTTGCAACACCATATTTTTCTGCTTTCTGATAAAGCCTTTCCTCATTTATATCACAAAATGCATAAAGCTCTACATTTGGATTATTAATATATCCGTTAATATGTTCCTGGCTGATGCTGCCTACTCCGATGACAGCAGCTTTTAGTGTTCTCATTAAAAAACCTCCTAATTCTTCTATAAATATAATACTAACAGAAAGCTTCTGTTATTTCAAGATTTTTTTACAACATATTGAAAAAACAAACGTATTGGTATATAATAATCGACGAAAAGAGGTAATACATTATGAAGTTTTTATACGAAGCACATTTTCACACATCCGATGTCAGCAGTTGTGCAAACATAAGTGCAGCCGAAGCTGTTGAACTTTACAAAAACGCCGGCTACTCGGGTGTTGTTGTAACTGATCATTTTTCAACCGATTGTTTTGAGAATAAATATGAAGGCAACAATTGGAAAGAAAAAATAGATTATTTTCTCAGAGGCTACAAAAATGCAAAACAACATGAAACAAATGATTTCACAGTCATGCTGGGTCTTGAAGCAAGATTTGAAGGCGAAAACGACTATCTCGTTTACGGTGTTGATGAAGAATTTTTATATAAAAACGAGTGGTTTACAAAAATGAATATAAAGCAATTCAAAAAGCTTGCGGAAAAAAATCAGCTCACCATCATTCAGGCTCATCCATTCAGAATTGACTCTACTATCACAAATCCCCGATATATTGACGGCATCGAAATTTACAACGGCAACAGAAGACATGATTCCTCAAACAACATTGCTGAAATGTGGGCAAAAAAACACGGATTCATAACAACTTCCGGTTCAGATTTCCATGAATATGAAGACCTTGCAAGAGGCGGCATGGCTCTTGACCGATTTGTAAGAGATGCAAAAGAGTTCAGAGCAGAGCTTCTTTCCGGCAGATACGAACTTAAAAAGCCGTTCTGAAAAAATCATTCGCAAGTTCTTTAACTTTACAAATCTCATTTTCTTGTAAAGTTGATATCTTGTCGGTATCTGTAAAGAAATAAACTCCTGAAAATTCAGATGATAACTCAGAAAAGGCTATTTTACTCTGTTTACTCATCACATCAATTGAAAATTTCCCGCTTTTACCGCAACTGGCAAGCAAAAAGCCTTTACGGTGAGAAGCGGATTTTTCTTTGCAAAAAAAAGGCTGAAGTCTGTCCAAAAATGCTTTCATCGGAGCAGGAAAAGTATAGTTATACACAGGTGAAGCAAAAATAATATAATCGGACGAAAAAATATCGGCAACAAGTTCATCAATATCATGCATATAGCATTCAAGTTTATCATCACAACTGCCGCATCCGATACAAGGCAAAATATTTTTTTCATACATATTATAGATATGAAGTTCACCGTTATATTCACTCAGAAAACAATCAAGTAATTGTTTTGTGTGACCGTTTTTATTTGCCGAAGCAAAAAGCACAATACATTTTTTCATATTTTCAACCCTATTTTTCAGAATCTTTACCTAATTGTACATTGTTGTGAAGTAATTGTCAATCAACAGCGGAACTTTTCATAATAATATGAATTTTTGTGTTGAAATGATTGTTTTTTTCTGCTATTATATGATGTGGAATTATTTTTAAGGCAGATGTATAAGTTATGTTTAAACAGGGTTTTGATAACGATAAATATATCAAAATGCAATCCGAACAAATTCGAAAAAGAATGGCTCATTTCGGCGGAAAGTTATACATGGAGTTTGGCGGAAAGCTTTTTGATGACAACCATGCTTCCAGAGTACTTCCCGGTTTTGAACCGGACAGTAAGCTTCGTATGCTCCTTGAACTTAAGGACGAAGCTGAGATTGTCATTGCGGTAAGTGCCGGTGCCATAGAAAGCCGTAAGCGCAGAGGAGATCTTAACATCACATACGATCTTGAAGTACTCCGTCTTATTGACCTTTTCCGCAAGGTAGGTCTGTATGTAGGTTCTGTTGTTATAACTCAATACAATCATCAGGAATCGGCTGATGCTTTCAAAGCAAAGCTTCAGGGCTTGGGAATCAATGTTTTCATTCACTACAGAATCGAAGGCTATCCTTCAAATGTTGAAAAAATCGTCTCCGAACAGGGCTACGGCAAGAATGAGTATATTGAAACATCACACAGGCTTGTCGTAGTAACTGCTCCCGGACCGGGCAGCGGCAAAATGGCAACCTGCCTTTCTCAGCTCTATCATGAGCACATAAGAGGTATTAATGCGGGCTATGCAAAATTCGAGACATTCCCTATATGGAATTTGCCTTTGAATCACCCTGTAAATCTCGCATATGAAGCAGCGACTGCTGACCTTAATGATGTTAACATGATAGATCCATTTCATTTCGAGGCTTACGGTGAAATTACGGTAAACTACAACAGAGACATTGAAGTTTTCCCTGTTCTTAACACTATTTTTGAGCGAATTTACGGTTCTTCTCCTTACAAATCCCCCACTGATATGGGCGTTAATATGGCTGGAAACTGTATTTTCAATGACGAAGCTGTTTGTTATGCGGCAAAACAGGAAATTGTCAGAAGATATTACACAGCCCTTTGTGAAAGAAGAAAAGGTGCTGATAATGAAAAGGAAATTGAAAAAATCGAATTCCTTATGAATAAAGCCGGAGTCACTCCGGAAAGCAGAAAAGTTGCAAGTATTGCGGACACTGTTGCAAAAGAAACCAATGTTCCTGCTGCTGCAATTGAGCTTAAGGACGGAAAGATTCTCACCGGAAAAACAAAAAATCTTTTAGGTGCAACATCTGCTCTGATTCTTAACGCACTAAAATACCTTTCCGACATTGATGAAGATCTGCTGTTGCTACCATCAAGCCTTATTGAACCGGTACAGTCTCTCAAGGTTGATTATTTGGGAAGTGCAAACCCCAGACTTCATGTTGACGAAGTTCTGATTGCTCTTTCTGTAAGTGCAGCCACAGATGAAAATGCGGCAAAAGCTCTTAAAGCACTTCCAAAACTTGCAGGCTGCGAGGCTCACTGCTCTGTCATACTCTCATCAAGAGACAGCACGATTTTCAGAAAACTCGGCATAAACCTTACAACTGAGCCGGAATATGAAAATGATAACCTTTATCATTTATAATTCATCATTAAAGAGCCTGTATCAGATACATCATTTTCTGATGTTGCGATACAGGCTTTTTTGTATACCTACAAGCAAATCATAATTGTCGAACCAAAACCAACAACTAAAAGGAGCTTTTTCATATGAAAAAAATCGGCAAGCAAGTGCTCTTCATCGGCACAAAAGAAAATAATCCTCGAAACGGAGAGGGTGCATTTATTCGTCTTAATA
Source organism: uncultured Eubacteriales bacterium (assembly GCA_964454355.1). Taxonomy (GTDB): domain Bacteria; phylum Bacillota; class Clostridia; order Oscillospirales; family Acutalibacteraceae; genus UBA1081. The sequence goes on from CAYVTA010000033.1 coordinate 9,339, forward strand.
ACGGCTCAATAATTTTTGGATATACTGAATTTTTAGGTGATGACTGGGAAGATGATGCTTCTGCACGTATACGTGCGGTTATATCAACCGATGAGGGTGAATCATGGTCTGAACCTGTTGTACTTTTTGAAAAGCCCGAAAACAGCAAAAATATAATGAGTCTTTCCTTTCTTCGTATGAATAACGGTGATATAGGTGCGTTTTACATTGTCAAAAACCTTGACGGTACAGACAAACTCGTTCTGACTCGTTCTGCCGACGAAGGTAAAAGCTGGAGTGAACCGATCAGTTGCACTGACTGTCTTGATGAGCAGGATTATTATGTGCTTAATAACGACAGGGTGCTCAAGCTCAAAAACGGACGCATTATTTTCTCTGCGGCAAGGCATACAGTTCTGACTGATAATCAGGATTTCATGCCGGGCATAGTCTGCTTTTTTATTTCCGATGATGACGGAATAACATGGAGAAAAACTGATACGGAATTCCCTTGCCCGTTCAAAAACAACCCCGACGGATACGAAGAACCGGGACTTTATGAACTGGCTGACGGAAGCTTGTGGTGCTATATCCGCACAAGTCTCGGCTTTCAATTTGAAACTTTTTCAACCGACAACGGAAACACCTGGTCTGTTCCCGAGCCAAATCTGTTCTTTTCTTCTGCGTGTTCTCCTATGCTTGTTAAAGACTGCGGAAAACTGACTGTTGCTGTTTTCAATCCGATACCCGAGCATATTTTTCGGCCTGACAGCGAAACCTGGGGCAGAACACCCTATGCACTTGCCGTAAGCAAGGACAGAGCAAAAACCTTTGACAAATTAAACCTTTTTTATATTGAAGATAACCTTGATAACGGCTACTGTTACCCGGCAATATTTGAGGGGGAGAATTATTTTTTGATTGCATATTATCACAGCAACAATACCGATATCTGCCTTAACAGTACAAAAATAACTAAAATTTTTTATAATGAAATTGACTTAAAATAATTCGCAGATTTAATCGGCACATAATAATTACTGCTGTTAACACAGAGGAAATATTATCCCTGTTGAGGAGTAGTTGATATTGCTCTCTCAACAGGGATTGTTTTATCTACAACTTATTTTGTAACCACAAAAAGTCAGTTATACGCTTTTATTCAAAACTATTTACTAATTTTTTAAATGCCACATTTTCTTTGAACTCTTCGGAAAGCGGATATCTTTCTGACAAAAGATATTTTACTCTGTTTTGCATTTTGTTTGTTCCGAGATTTGTTTTTGCTTTCTCAAATGTTGCACCACAAACAACAGGTGATGTGCTGACAGAAACATCGGGCAAGTTGTCGAAAGCTTTAGCAAGTCTGACAGATTCTTCAAAACATCTGATTGCACCTTCTTCGTCGCCTTTCATATGCTTCTTAACACCGAGATAACCATAATTGTAAATGATATGATTGAAGCTTTTTCCATAATCTTCATCAGGCATAATTGCACGAAGAAAAGTGATAAAACTTTCTAAAATCTCTTCATCATAGTCCGTAGGCTCGTCATATGCTCTAAACAAGGTTTCACCAAGCAATCTTAACAGCTCCGATACACCGTTTGCACAGGCTTGTCTTCTTTTTTCTGCATCATTGTGATAAATATACATAGCCTCAATATCTCTTGAATTCTGCATTAAAGGCATACTTGCTAAAACCCTTTCGGATTCCGCAATATCAACGCCGCTATCAGCGATATCACTTAATTTACTCAGATATCTGCACATCAGTTTTTTTGCCCATATTCTGATGCTGTCGATTGTGCAATGCTCCTGAATCATATCATAAATATTCTGAACTTCTGTCTTAACCGAAAGTAGGTATTCAGGCTGACTCTGTGTACTTGTAAGACAGTTCAGATATTTTACAAGCAAATCAAAGTTTCCGGGAAATTCGCATACGGATTCTTTCATAAGAGCTGTAACTTCTGTGAATTTATGCTCGCTCCAAAGTCGTGAATATTCGTTGCAATAGTGCTGTATTTTTCTTTCCTGTTCTATTTTGTTGATTCCGAGTAGATTGTCAACGCTTATTCCGAAAAAAGATGCTATTGCAGGAAGCATAATAATATCGGGGTATGTTTCATTTCTCTCCCACTTGCTTATGCTCTGATTAGTAACACCGAGAAAATTTGCAAGAGTTTCCTGTGTTATGTTTTTATCCTTTCGCATTAATTTTATTGTTTCGCCAATATTGATTGTCATTTTAGTCAACTCCTTAAAGAAATCAACAGCGCTGTTGTCATCTGTATCGTACCAATTTTTTCTGAATAAAACAATGACTTATTCAGAGAAAGAAAATCAACTATCAGTTGGATTTTTTCAATATGTTTGACTGAAATTTTAACCCTGTAATAACAAACACCTACTTAAAAACAAAGTCCATTCCTTTTGGAATGAACTTTGTCAGCAGTCTGAGCCGAGGTTTTGACCTCGGATTTTTTTTGATATTAACTTATAACAGTTTGAAACACAAAAAAACTACAGTTTTACATTAAAAAGTCTTTCAAATAATTTTGAGCTATTGTATCGTATTTTGACATAAACATATGTCCAGCACCGTCTATTATTTCAAATTCAACCACTCCGTCACAGTCTCTTGAATTGTAGGCTTCATATGCACGCTCTGCATAGCTTAAGTCAACAATAGCATCATCAGTACCGTGAACAATTAACACATCACCTGAATAGGAAACTATTTCGGCAAAGGGATCCATGTCAATAACATCAGCTACATAGCATTTTCCAAGCTTCATCGGACCGCAATATATTGTTTCAGGGATATTTTCGGGATCAAATTCAGCAAACATCATTTTTCCGTTTCTTGCATCATCGGGAATTGAAAATGCAGGATAGAAAAGCACCAGCTTTGAGATTTCTTCATCAAGTTCTGCAGCAACAAGCGAGGAAACAAAACCGCCCTGACTGCAACCCATAAGTGTAATGTTGCTTTCATCGGTGTAGGACAAGCTTGCAGCGTAAGCTATTACTGCTTTCAGGTCTTTTGTTTCGGTTATTGCAGACATATCTGTTGTTGCACCGTCACTTTTTCCCATAAGGACACAACCGCCGCAGAAATCGAAGCAATATGCTGCATATCCCATTCTTGCAAGCAATTTTGCATACTGAACAACAGTTGAACTGTTAGCCATAAATCCGTGTGAAACAATAGCAACCGGCAGGTTTTCACCGTCAGGTCTGTATTCCGTACCTCGGATAGTAAGCCCGTCACGGCTACACTCAAATGCCGTTTTTGATATTTTAATATACTCTTCATTTGTAAACAAGCATTTAATTTTTTGCCATAATTCATTTAAGCTATGTAATGCATTACTTATTATATCTGAAGATGATGTCGATAATGAATTGATGCTCAAAGTTTTTGCATTATCAACTTGAATCTGATCCGGCAAATCAATTTCACTGTTTCCGTCATCAGCATTTGCAGAAACCATGCTTACAGCAGGAAATGCACAAAACATAAGTATAAATGAAAGCATACTGCATATTATTTTTTTCAATTTAGTTTTCATAACAACTGTCCTTTTTTTCATTTTTTATTAGTGTATCATAATAGCAAATATATTGTCAATATATTGTCAAAAAGAGCTTAACATTCTGTAGCCTGCATACACAAAAATCAAAATATTGATATTCAGCTTGAGTACAGGCAGAAATTGATTTTAATTTTGTCTTCAGGCATTTTTTGAATGTACAAATGACATTAACCTACAATATTTTAACATTTAAATCTTTTCGTGGCACGATTCTCTGATACTTTACCTCGGGGTAGCCTATTACCATACAAGATACAACATCATGTCCTGCAGGAAGTTCCAACAGCTTCCTTAGTTTTTTGCTGAGTTTGGTACAAACAACAAAGAAACCGCTGTATAGAACTCCAAGACCAAGATTTTCTGCCATAAGCTCCATATATGAGCTTGCAAGACCGGCATTGATATTGCTTTTGCTTGACACCACAATTACCAGTGGTGCACCTTTGAAAAAGAAGTCGTCTGTAATCCGGATTCTTTTTAAGAAATCCACGAACGGTGCACCTATCTTTTTTCCTTTACGAAACAGTTCTACGCAAATAGCCTCGGCTTCGTTCTGCTTGCTTCCAAGAATAGTATACGCAACATTTTGGGCATTGGCTCCGGTTGGACAATACTGACCTGCTTCAAGGATCTGCTGGACCTTTTCCTGTTCTACGGTTTGTCCTGTAAAATGGCGTATTGTTCTTCTGCTTTTCATTGCTGCTAAGAATGTATTACTATCCAACTCTGTCATCGAGACAACCGGCACATCCGAATAATCGTAATTCGTCATCCGGATTGCATTCTTAGGACAAATTGCAAAGCAATGACCGCATTCAATACACCCTGTGTTATTCGTATGTGCTTTATTGTTTTCCAAATAGAGATAGGCATTCGGACAATCTTTTTCACACAAACCACAGCCGATGCATTTTTCTTCGTCAATTATTATAGAATTCATAGTTTTCCCTCACATTTTTAAATTATCTCATATTTTCTGTAAATAAAGCATATAACGACAAAATAAATAAATCCAACGCCCTGATATAATTGGAATTTGTCAATTACTTTTCTTGCATTCCTTTATAACAGAATACTCCACCGACAACAAACAGCACAATGCATACGATAAGCGGCAGCATCAGGTCTAATCCTAACAAACTGGCCATTATTCCGGTAATTCCATTATACTCCCATGGATGAGGTGCTGCTGAACACAAGATTATAATTGAACCAAGGAAACCTAATATTTGCCACGCTATTCCGAGTATCAGTTTTTTCATGCGGTCAACCTCCTTTCAAATTCAATTTTATATGTTTGTTATTTTTTTCGGGATATTTCCTCAACTGTAGGCATTGAGCTTTGAGCACCCATTCTGCTTACGGCGATTGAACCCGCCTTATTACCCATGTCGCAAGCGGCATAAATATCACCGTTTTTTACATATTCTAAAGCTAATGCGGCAGTAAAGCAGTCACCTGCGGCAGTTGTGTCAACAACATGACTTTTGTAAGCAGGAAAAAACTTTAATTCATTTCCGTCCCAGAGGGAACAACCTCTTGAACCGAGTTTCAGAACAATAAATTCAGCCTTGCTTCGTTCCTTTAATATTTTTGATGCTTTAAAAATGTTTTCTTCATTGTCAGGGTAGATATCGGTCAGTGCTTTGGTTTCACTTTCATTGGGAGACAGTATTGTTACGCCCTGCATTTTTTCAAGCCGGAAATTTTTTGCAGGACCGCAATCAATAACTGTTGTTATGTTGTTTTTAACGGCATGGTTTACGCAGTTTATAACAACATCTTCGTTTGTTTCAAACTGCAAAAGCAAAAGGTCAATATCGGTTCCGATTTCTCGAATAGCCTTTTGAGGCTCTATTTCAGCATTTGCACCTTCATAAACAACAATTCTGTTTCTTCCGTTACCATCCAAAATAATTGCGGCAAGACCTGTTTGCGAACCGTCGGTTGCAACGCCGGAGATATCAATATTATTGTTTTTTAAATTCTCCAAAAGCTTGTTGCCGTTGGGGTCATCTGCCACTTTACCAATCATTTTTACTTTTGCACCCAATTTAGATAATGCAGTCGCTTGGTTTGCACCTTTGCCGCCATTTGCATAACCGTAGTCCGTCCCCAAAACATTTTCACCCATTTCGGGAACTCTCGGCATATTGAGAATTAAATCCATATTGATACTGCCTGCAACAGCGGCACGAATATCTTTGTACATAACTTTACCTCAAAAATTCTCTGAAATCTTCTGCAGCTTCGCAGATAGCTTTGTCTTTTAAAAATAATGCACTTGTGCCGAGAACAAAAATATCTGCTCCGCATTCAGAAAGTTTTTTTCCGTTTTCGAGACTTATATTGCCGTCAACCTCAATGAGCGTATCGACACAGTTCCATTCTTGTAAAGATTTTCGAGCCTCGCTTACTTTTTTCTCTGCACCCATAAACATTTTCTGTCCTGCAAAGCCGGGAGAAACCGTCATAACTAAAAGCATATCAATGTAGTCTGCAAGGTGCTTTATGTGTTCAACAGGAGTTTGAGGGTTTAATGCAAGACCGGCTTTACAGCCTTTGTTTTTAATCATTTCAAGGGTTCGATGAATATGTATTTCCGATTCGTAATGAATACATAAAATATCATTCTCAGAAAGGTTCATTCTGTCAATGAATTTTGAGGGATTATTGACCATCATATGAATATCCAAAGGAATGTCTGTAACTTTTTTAACAGCATTAACCAAATCAAAACCCAAAGTAATATTGGGCACAAAGCTTCCGTCCATAATATCAATATGCAAGTAATCTATACCTGCTTTTTCCAGTTCTTTTACAGAAGGTAAAAGATTTGTAAGATCGGCACACATTAAAGAAGCAGACAACATTTTTTTCATTTTCTAAAAACCTTTCCGTTGTAGTGCTATAATTATAACATATTATATTTTTAGTGTCAATAAACATAAAGACCTGCAGTGACAAATCGAAGGCTCTATCCGACAGCATTGACAAACTGATTTATTAGGCAGAGCTATATGACGAGGCGAGCTTTTAGAAAAAGAAAATTATTGTTAATTGTCTGCTTAACCGGGTTGAGGTTAGCCGTGGTTACAAGTTGAAAGTCGAGTTCAATATTGACTTTGAACAGTTTATGGTGGGTATTGACAATGTGGCATAATGAAGAAACTCCGAGTAGATAACACTACTCGGAGTTAGTTGAAAAATTCAAGTGCTTCTTGAATATTGCTCAAAGAACAATTTATTGTTTTTTGCGATTACATGCGTTATTATATGAACAGACCGGTCAATGAATCTAATCAAATGTTAAAATAAAAATTAGACAATAGTGCAAATAAGAAAACTCCGAAGTATCAAATCCTCGGAGTTTTAAATCTACAATCACAAAAAATAGGAAAAAATAATTACTCAGTGTGCTGTGGTGGAGACGGAGAGGATCAAACTCTTGAACTCTTGAATACCATTCAAGTGCTCTCATGATACACGCAAAAACGCATCACAATTTTTTGCATAAAATTCGGTCCATACATTCGTCTAACCTGTCTTATCAACCGTTTATTCAGAAACCATAATTTTACATAAGAAAATCTTTCAAATAACTTTGAGCAATTTCTAATGGATATTAAAGGCAGATCTGATTTAATAATCTTAATTTATATATAATTTGTATATAATTTGTAAATAAACATTAAACATTTGTCGTTTTGATTGACAGTACTATTTTTCTAAATTACAATTATAATATAAAAACCATTATATCGGAGGAATAAAATATGAAGAAAAGCAAAAAAGTAATTATAATTGTAGCCGCCGTGTTGGTTGTTGCTGTTGTTGCTGTTGCTGCTGTGTTTCAGGGCGAAGCACGCACCCTGTTGTCGGTAAAGGAAAACGGCGACACAGGAGTTTACGAGGTAAATTATGCCGCCGATTATAAGCTTGACGAGCTGTTGGAATCAGGCGGAGCCGCAACGGAGGAAGAGCTTGTACAATATATTCTTAAAATAATGCTCAAAGGGTTGCCTATTGATATTCCCTATGAAATACCCAACCTTGCCTGCTCAACATTTGTTGCAAAAACCGACGAGGGCGGATACATAATGGGCCGCAATCTTGATAATCAGGAAACGGACCTTGCCGTTATAAAAACTTCACCCAAGGACGGTTACAAATCCGTTTCTGTTGTAAATCTCAGCTTTTTAGGTTATAACGAGAGTTATACGCCTGACAAGCTTCTTGACAGAATAAATATGCTTGCTACCGCTTATTTCCCTCTTGACGGCATAAATGAAAAAGGGCTTGCGGTAGGAGTGCTTCAGCTTCAGGCCCCTGTCACCGCACAGGACAGCGATAAACCCGATGTGGGTACTACCGTTGCAATAAGAGCGATGCTTGATAAATGTGCCACCGTTGAGGAGGCACTGGATTTTCTTAAAACAGTTGATATGTACGCTGCCGCAAAAGGTTGCTATCACTTCCAGATTTCAGACAGCACGGGCAACAGCGTTGTAGTATCATATGTTAACAATGAGATGGTCATAACTGAAAAACAAGACGGCATCCTTGCTGCAACAAATTTCTATCTTCATGATGTACCCTTTGAGTACAAAAAAGAGGGAATGGACCGTTATGAAATTCTTATTGATAATCTTACGGAGAATAACGGTGTGTTGACTGCACAGCAAGGTATGGAGCTTCTCAATAAGGCAAAAATTACAGGCACCGAGCCTGATGAAAAAGGTAGAGTGTATTCAACTCAATGGTCCTCAATCTATGATTTAACAAATCCGTCACTCACGCTCTGTGCCGACAGAGATTATGATAACCCTTATGTTTATAATGTAGATTAAAAATCGTTATCCCGCCGTAGGCAGGAAAAATCCCGATTGCATTGCCCAAGTGTTTCTAAGGACACTTGGGCAGTTTTAGTATAACGGGGATATCAAAAAGCAAACGAAAGAGACAACTTTCAATTGTCTTATTAAGAGGTTTGTATTTTTCGTGGGAACAAGCTGAAAGTTGAGTTTAATATTGACTTTGCGCAGTTTATGGTGAAACTTGATACGGTGGCGTGAAAAGTATAGGCAGAGATCCAAAAAAAACTCTCTGCCAAATTTTTTGTTTTAAGATGAGTTGAAAAGTATAGTTTGAAATTCAATCACACGGTTATTTTCTTTTATTGTTGCAATTGCTATAATATATTTGAACTTAAAGAACGGAGGTAATGTAGTGAATATTAAAAAAGTTGGCGAACAGATTGCTGTTTTACGAAAAGCAAAAGGTCTTACTCAAAGTGAGATAGGTGAAAGAATCGGTGTATCTTTTCAAGCTGTAAGCAAATGGGAGCGAGGTGAAACATTACCCGATATAACTCTTTTACCTGATTTGGCAAAGATTCTTGAAACAACTGTTGACTTTATTTTGCTTGGTAACGAGAAGGTTATAGAATACAAAGGGAAGTTTACTGTCACAGACATAAAAAAAGGGTTAAACTGTTTGAAAAATGCCGGTGAATATTTAGGTGCAGAAAATATTATTTATCGTGCGGCAATCAAGGGTATCAACACTGACTTAAACACAGATATTGAAGAAGCCTTTATCAATGACTATGTATTTGAGGCTTTTCTGGCAGAGGCTATAATTCAGAATTTGATTTCAGGATTGTATGTTGATATTAGTGATGTTAAAAACAGTTTCAAACACGAGCATTTTAAAAATATTATTATTGA
>CAYVTA010000034.1:0-18592 GCA_964454355.1 uncultured Eubacteriales bacterium
TATCAACGTTTGAATATGTATTGCCGTTAACAATTATATTTTGAGCCATATATAATCTCCTTATTTCTTATTCTTCAGATATATACGTAAAAGATAGAACTATGTTTCTAACTTTTACTGTTGATGTGACCGCTATTTCATATTCATTAGGAGTGATCATGGCAATTACATCTTTAACATAATTACCATCAATATCATATCCGTAAACGGATAATGGAGTTTCTACAACGCCTGATGACTCTGACGGTTTATATGCATCTGTTATTTTTACTAAAGAAACTAAACCCTCATAGTTAGATGTACTAAGGTCCAAAACGTTTGTGTTAATATTAAAATCCATTCTACCTGATATTATATTTCCTTGTTTTTTCACCACAATTCCGTATGAGAGTTCATCAACACATACCTGAGAGATAAAATCGCTTGAAATATCTTCTACATTTTCTTTTGAAATTTCTTTTTTAAAAGAGGAATATTTCATCTTCTTATTATGCTGATCCAAGCTATCGTAAATAGTCAAATAGTCATCGTCTGCAATAGTGACCGTTTCTGTTTGAGTTATGGTAGCTTCTTGATGAACAATTGTATTCATAGATAATGAAACGGCAGATGATTCCCCCACAAAAACCGGAATACGGATAATCTTTTCTATAACAGACGATCCGGGAGAATTGATGTATTCCGCATATTCTCCGGCATTCTGATAGGCATAGAGAATATCTGAATCTCTATTATTCGGATCATTAGGATCTGCAACATAAACACCTAACTCACGCCAATAGAAGCCCGCAGTTAAATCAGTATTTTTGAATATCGCTTCAATAGTTGCATATTGAGAATTAGCAACAGCAGTGTTAACAGCAACAGATACACGTTCATTTATGAGAGAAGTCATTACAGATATTGCAGATGATAATTCACCATCTCCCATTCGGACGGTTGTAAAAGTCAGTGGCTTACCTGTAAGAGTCTGAAGTTGCACCTCTCTACCGGCATTTGTAAATTTTAATGGATTTGAAAAACTCAATATTAAAACCTCCTACTTTTCAAACATTTGCGGCAAAGTTTCAACTTCACCGATGATTAAAGCCATTCCGAGTATCTGCATCTGAGGTTTAATTGAAGTGATAATTTCAACTTCGTCAAGCGTTGTACCCAACCGTTTATAGTCTTTTACAACTTCTTTCAGTTTTTCAAGTTCAGAACCTGTTACACTCGGATTAGTTGTCTGAATTTTAAAATGTGACGGTTTGCCGCCGTATTCATACCATTCAACAATTGATGCATTCTCAAATATGATCGCCGCAATATCTTCAAGCGACTTTGTTGTACCGGCTTCGGACCACTGAATAAAAGAATTTTTAATCAGTTCAACCTTTTTTGCATGTGACAAACTCTCATTGTAAGCTATGACACGCATTTCAATGGCAAGTGCATCTAATATTTCATCAGAGCAATTTTCTATCGCACACCATATATTTAAACGGTCTGTAAAAGTGAAAATACGCTCCTGCATTTTCTTACAAGCATATGAAAGAGCCCGAATCCAAGGTTCAGTGTTGTATGCTGCTGATAAGCCGTCCAAAATGCAAGCATCACGCAGATTAGTCATCTTCAAGCCCTCCGTAACTAACTGACATTGAATTGAGCTTTGATACGCTTTGATCGTTTACTACGGCAAATACCGGAGAAGTAAGTTCAACTCTCTTTGCTCCGGCTTCTCTTATTCTGTGAATAAGTACGGAAGGATTGATGTCACGGGCTATGTGTCTCTGCCATGATATGTAATCTTCAATAGCGGTATAAACTGCAGTTTGAATTTTTGCCGCATTATTGCTGTCACTTTTGTTAATATAGAATTGCAGATTTATATCGTAATTAATTTCATTCGGTGCCGAAACAACAAGCAGATCAGTCAAAGGATGTATTTCAGGTCTGCTTAAATATTCATGCATTGCCGACATATCCGTTTCATCGGGGACACTGCCATCATTTAAAAGAAAGTGAGCAGTGACCTCCATATCATTACTCTTATAGGCTTTTGCGTCCATAATATCAGATCTGTAAGACATTGCATGGTATTCATAAGCAACTTTTGAACCTGCGGTGCTGTACTGTCCCGGAGATAGAAAAACTCTGCGTGTAAGACTATCATCGGACTCAATATTTGCACCGCCTTTAGATTCTGATATATTTGTAACACTCGCAATATACGGTAAAGTATCAACGATAATATTTATTGTACCGACAGTAAGTCCATTGCTGTCAGTGCCTGAATCGACAGCTTCGGCATCAACATCTACATAAAGAGCACCTGCGGGTATTTCTGCATATTCAACTGTTGCAAAACAATGACCGTTTTTATCGCTTGCCCTACTTCCGCCGGGAATACCGATTGCAGTTCCTCTGACTTCGGATAATGTAAAACGAAGTTTAACCTGCGAATACTCAGGTTCTTTGCGAATCAAGCCTCTCGTTGCGGCTAAGTGATCAAGTTGTTCACCGTATGAATAACCAAGCAAGTTGTTTTTTCCTGCTCGATCTATATATTGCAACATCTGATAAAAAAGAAGAGCACAGGAATTAAGAATCATTCGCTCTGTATCACCTGTGCATAGTGTACCGGATTCACCAGTTATATTTTCATATTCAGTTGCATAATCGGTCAACATCATATTCATAACATCTTCAAGGCTCAGATTATCAATAAAAGATATCTCCGGCAGATTTTTTAATTCATCTATCATCGACAAGTTTCCATACCACCTTTACACTAAGTTTTCCGTCAGCATCATAACTGAAAGCGACTTCCGATACAGATGCCCGACTCTCATATTGTGCTGAAGCTGTCATTATTTCAGAGATTAAACGAGCTTGTGCCGTTTTTATTGGAAGATCCAATACAGATATATCTATACCGTAATCACGGCAGAGAGCCATACTGCCTTTATATGTACCGAAAAGCATTCGCAGGTTTCGGTCAATAAGTGCGGCTTTTTCGTGCTGTGTACCCGTATATTCAGTTTGTATTGTCATTGGTACTCCTCCAAAGATAAACTGACTTTTGCTTTTACAATTTTACCGTCATTAAGAATCACATCCCATGATTCCGAAACCGATGTTAATATCCAGTAAAAAGCATCTTTACCAACAGGCTTACCGCCGATAAAAAACGGATATGCTTTCCCCGAAAATACCATGTTTTCAAGCAATTCTATTGATTTTGAGGGGCTGACACCTAAAATGGCATCTAAAACCACATCAAAAGTTACACTTTGGGTATCAGCTCCGAGATATTCTTTTTTAGGCTTACCGCCTATCGTCTCAGTTGTATTCCAACGACCTGCAACAGAATGTGAGAGATTAGAAAATGTCAATATTCTGTTATCATTCGTTTCAAATACAATATCTCCTAAAGATCCGATCATAAAAACACCTCACAAATGCCCCAGAACAATACCTGTTCCGTCTTTCGTATAACCAACAACAACTATATCGTCAATCTGAATAACTGTTTTTTCGGCATCTATATACGGTATTAACAAGGGAAGTTCTTCCGTAACAGAATTATCAAATGACGGAAAGAGCACATTGATCTTGTTACCACTGACTGCTGATACTCTTCCTATTTTTATTGACACCTGTTAACCCACCTTTGCCGCTTCAAAACTTGTTTTAAAGCCTTTTGATATAGAATCCGAAATAGATGTAATAAAGTATTTTCCGTCTATTTCGTTGCCGAATCCCTCAATTTTAATTGTTTGACTTGCTACGATATCAAGCCGTCCCGGAGTAGAGAATGACAATATTGTTGTTTCAAGATTTGCAAAAAGAATAGATGCTTTCATCATTTTTTCTGCTTCCGAGTAATTTGCAGGCTTTTTATCTGTTATTTTCAGAATGCGGCTGCCGCTACCGATTGAATACTTGATATCATTGCCGTTTGTATCGCTGTATGTAAGCACACCGCCGGTATAATTACCATCAAGGGATGTGTTGAAACTCCAACTCGGCTCAATTTCAGACTTATGAATAGTTTTAGTCGGCGTCTTATTGATAGCTTTTTGAAGGTTGTACAAAACAAGTTTATCAGAATACACCTTCATGCAAATGCCGTAAGTTTTGCACAACTCAGATAGAAATGTACTGTCTGTCTTACTGGATTGTTCAACTGATGCAATACGTATATCATCGGCATCATAGTACAGCTTAATTCCTGCACGTTTTGCTATATCAGCAGCAATGCTTTTTATGGAAAGGTTTTTCCACACCTTTGAACGTTCAGTAACAGAAAATCCAGTAGAAACGGGACTGCTTACTGCTTTCAAACTGATATTCAACGGTTCCCCGCTTATACTGATATCATCAAGAGTAAACTGACCGCAATTAAGTTGTTTTTCAGATTTGCCGTCAAAACAGCTTATTGAGGCTTTTATTTTATGCCCTTTTTGGGGAAAGTGCTTGCAGAGCCAATTATAGTCTCTATCATAAATATTTATATTTATAGAATCTGATTCTCCGTTGAATTTATCTGAATACGAAAAACTTTGAACAGTATTTGTACCAATGGAAAATGCGGTGTTGCCGAAATAGTCAAGCTTCAGATTAGAATTTCTTACTTTTATTGCATTCATGGTTAAGTTCTCCAAGCCGGAAGGCTACTTTCAGTTTTTAGTTCATCCGTAAGCTCTGGAGTTTTTAATTCAACTCCGGAGGGAAAAATGTAAATATCAAGCTTATCAATATTATTCTTCATCAGATAATCAGCGTGAAGCTCAGAATCATAAATTTTTTTTGCAATGATGTCCCAACTATCGCCTTCAGTAGTAACATATGTTTTCATGATTCACCTCAAAGTTTAACTCTGCGTTTTTCTTTTTCGTACTGTTTCATAAACTGTTTGAACCGTTCAAAATTATCTGCAGTTACATCTGCGATATCTTCTTTGCTTGCATTACCCATAATCTGATAAATAGGCGAATATACAATTTCATAAGTACTTCCACTCGAGTGGAAATCACCGCTGAGCATTTTTTCAAGCTTACTAAGCGGAATAACAGCTTCAGGCTCAGAACCTTCACCTATCATTGAGATAGTCGGAGCAGTAACGATACCGCCGTTTGCAAGCATCGGAATCTGCTGAATGTTAAAGCCGTATGTTTTGCCGCCAAGACCAGGCACCCAGTCGGGAATTTCAATAGCAATCGAGTTAATACCGGCGATGGCACTGTTTATTATGCCAATTACAGCATTAATTGGCATCTTAACAATACCGACAAGAGCACCAAAAGCATTACCGAATATCTCTTTAATACCTTCCCATGCTTGCTGCCAATTACCTGTGAAAATACCTGTAATAAAATCAATCAAGCCTTGGAAAACTCCCATTATATTCTGAATGATAGGCATTATCATTTGAAGTCCCTGCATAAGAGCTTCTCCGAAAGCATTTGCAAGCATATAAATGATAGGACTAAGAACATTTATAAGGGGAATTAACGCTTGAATAATCTGCATTATAACCGGCAGTAACGATGTCACTATGGTTGTAAGAGGTGGAAGCAAAACAGTAATAACATCGGTGATAATCGGCATCAATGCTGATACGAGTTGCATAATTACAGGTAATAACGCCGAAATGCACGGTAAAATTTGCTGAACAGACTTCATTATTAACGGAAGAATTGTAGAAATACACGGCATCAATGTTGTTATTAATTGACTTACAAATGGGAGTATCTCTTCAATTCCATCCATAAGCATGACTATGATATCTGCCCCCAAAGGTAGTATGCTATCAAGAATAGGTATGATCTCACTTACACTTGAAACCAAAACGGGAATAAGCGTATCAACAACATCACCCAAAATAGGAGTCATTACAGTTGCAAGATTTTGAATTTGCGGCATTAAGCTGTTTAACAAGTCTGAAGCAACAGGCATTAGCTCATTCATAGAATCAAAAACTGAATTTGCAAACGGTTTTAATGCTACTTCTGCATTATTTTTGAACATTTGCAATCGCTCAGTAAAATCATACGTATCTTCTGCACATCCGGATATCGTTTCACTGTTTAAGCTTAATTCTTTTGTCAAACTTGCAACATCAACAGTTCCGTCACGAATAGCTGCAGCCATTGTCGAGGCAGCTCTTGTTCCAAATATTTCGGAAGCAAGAGAAGTTGCTTCTGTCATTGTTTTAGCATTTTTAATTTTTTCGGTGTAAAGTTCCATGCCCTTACTTGCACTAAGCCCATCCTTTGCAAGGGTGCTTACACTTTTTTTCATGGCAGAAAGAACTTCAGTAGTATTTACACCGGCTTTTTCCATTTGACCGATAAGAGAAACAGATTCATTAAAACCGTAGCCTAATTCCTTCAACTGTGGAGCAAACTGTTGAACATTACTCATCAAATCGGAAAAGCCTACACCTGTACTCTGAGATGCTTTAAATACATAATCCATTGCAGATGTCATATTTTCAGCATCTATATTCCAAATCTGAATTGCCTGACTTGAAGATTCAATGACATTGCCCAAATCTTCACTCAGCATATCAGAAACTTGAATTGCCTGTGTTGATATGTTTTGCAAAGCTTTACCCGATAATCCCAAACGGGTATTATAATCGGCTATTGCTTTACTTGCGTTATCCATCGTTGTCGGTACACTGGAATACACCGCATCGAAATCAGATAAGAGAGAATTTAAAGCATCGCCTGTTGCTCCTGTTCCGATTCTGATAGAGTCGGCAACTTCATCAAAATTTTTTCCTAAATTAAGCAAATAAGCACCGGTAGCAACCGTTGCAGAAGCCGCAGCAGCAGTCATGCTACCAAACGCTTTTACAGCTGTTCCGGATGTCTTTGCCATCGTCTGCATTCCGGACTGAGCTTTTTTTATTGCATTGCTAAAGCTGCTTTGCATCTTCGCACCAATTAAAATTGACAGAGCTATTTCACTTGCTTTGGCCATTCTGTGGAGTCACCTTCTTTACCGCATTTGTAATATCAACCATAAAATCATAAAATAATGGCAACGGTAACTTCACAAAGTAATCAACTCCTGAATGTGTTACCATTGCCATATCTATTGCACATCTTCGCAAGAGGTCGGAATTTATTCCTCCTCGTCCGAAGCGAAAAAATATGCAGCGACTTTGTTTTTCACCTTTGCAGCATCCTTAATGGACAGTTTGTTGAAAAATTCCGAAGGAAGCTGTGTAGCGTATGCAGCGATTAAAATACAGTATTTTGGATCGCTTTCAAGCTGAACAGAAACATAATTCTGCATCATTAAACTCTGTTGGGCTTTGAACATATCTTCAGCAGTAAGATTTTCAAGACCGGAAAGATCAACTTCACTGATTCTTGCACCCTCAAATTCGTATGTTTTTGAAAATTTAACGATATAATCACTCATATTAAGCTCCTTACTTTCGATAACATATCAACACCATTGACCTTGTAGACACAGTTGAGTTTATCAAGTTCAATAATGGATTTTCCGTTTATTTCAATTTTACAGTATGTCAGTTCCAGTTTTACAGATGAACCGGTACCACTGCCCTGTTTGAATTTGCCGCCTGTCAGAGATTTATTTCTGCCACGAACTACAATTCTGATACCTTCAAATGAAACATTTCCGACACTGTCCATGACCTGAGAGCTACCACGCAGTGTAAGGTCAACACCGTTGAGAGGGTTGATCAAATCTGAAATACTTTCGCTTAAATGACGGAAAGGAATTTCCATTTCCATACCGCTAAACATTCCCACTGTTGGACTGTCGATTTCACCGAGAATGCCTGCGCCGCTGATTGTTTCAGTTAATGATTCAAAATCGGGAAGTGTTATTTCATCTGACAACCCAACAAGCTTGTTTCCCTGCTTATAAACATTGTAAGCGTTTATTTTTTCAGGAATCTTATAAGTCTTCATTATTCTGTACCTCCTGTAAGAGCTTCAGTAAGAGCAGAAGGATTGAACTCGAAATCAGCAGTTATTACTTCAGCAGGTGTATATGGTGCTAAATGAAACTTAAATCTGATTATACCGTTAAGAATATCAGTTATGGGATTGTCCAATTCACTGAACTCAATTCTATCTTCAGCTGCAAGACCGTTTGCAACATGACTGTTTCCTACAATGTTTTCACTGTCGACAACAGACTCAATTAAACGATAATTCCCGGGATCATCCACCTTTTGGAAGTATGAAAGTTTAAAGCTGTTCTTTCGCCATGTGAAATAACGGCGGACAGATATCCATCTGTCTTTAGGGTCTGTAGTATTCGGATAAGCGGCTGTATTGTTACCCCACGTGCGGAACCCGTTAAAATTGATAACGGTAATAATTCCCTGTGAGTTCAGTTCATTCGCTTGATCGATATCAAGATGAATCACATTTCCCTCACTGTCAATAAGAGCAGATATACAGAGAGCTTTATTTGACGGATTTGTCGGAACATCTCCGGCTTCGGCATCGTTATATGCCATAGAAGCTGTTACAAGTGTGCTAAGATGAATCTTCTTATCACCGATTTTAGCCATGGGCCACACAGCAACTGTATGTTTATCGTTGATTCCTGCAGCATCTTTTGCGGCTTTTACATCTGTATATTTTTTTGCTGAAACAGTATCAATATCAATAACTGTCTCTGCTTCAAAACTTCCGGGAATTGAAGAATTTAAGCTTTGAAGCTTTGCAGCAACAGTAATATCACTGCTGTATTTAGGAGCACAATATAAACCCGGCAGAACGCCGAATGCTGAAAATATTCTTCTTGCTAAATGTAAACCTGTTTCTTTACCTGTTGCATCGTCATAAGCTCCGACAATGTCAGCTGCTGTTACAGCTGTAGGATCAAGTATACTGTAAGCAACTGTGAAGCTTTCAGAGTCATAGTATTCGGATGTTTCAACAAGAGAAATTATGCATCTGTTGTTGCTGTCATAAGAAATATCGAAATCAGCACTGCTGACAAGAGCATTCTCGCCACTCTTCAAAGTCACGGCATTTGAAATAACCCCCTCATCATCAATAATGATTTTATGGGCTTCGGGTTTCTTTTCAGTTTCATCAATTTTCTTGACATGTTTAGGATTGTTGGGATCCAGAACATTGATGAATATAACGGGAGCGACATTAAACATTTCAAAAACGGCATACATTGCACCAGACAAGGTGTATTTATCCGTATTCTCTGAGTATCCGAGCTGAGCAACAGCCTCTTCATGTTTGTAAACAAGAATTGGTTTATTAACAGCAGCATTTACAACTGTATTGACAGGTGCTGTGCCAACAAATAAAGGAAGGCCGGCGGTGCCTGTTATTGGCGTTGTAAGTGATGTCGGAGATTCCGTTGCATATATTCCGTGTTTATAAGCCATTATTTTACCTCCTTAAAACAACTTGCAAGGTTGTTGTATAATTTTGTCAAAGGATCGTTTGAATCCCGAAGCCGATTTAATATAATGCTTGCCTTAGACTCAGGAACAATAAAACGGTTGACTTCGGGATATTTATCTTTTATTTCCTTTAGCTTTGCCGGTTCTTCGCCGACAAAAACAGTATAGTGTACAAAACCACCGCAAGATGGAGCGAGATACACATAACGCTCTGATTTTGCAGTGGTCTTTTTTATATTCTTTTTACTCATGCAAATTTATCCTCCACAACAAATGCTGTCATTGATTCAAAGGTCATTTCAACACCTCCGAAATAGAACGGATATGTTTCATTATCATCTTGCAAAGCCCATTTGAACGGGGCTTTAAATCGAAAATTCCCGATGATTGGATTTGCCATAAATCGCTGCTGTATTTTATTGATGATATGCATAACATCTCTGTATGCTTGCTTATTATTCTCATCATCAAAAACACAGAGAATTATAACAATATCCGTTTCAGCAGGTGAACTTGTTTCCGATATTTCCCCCTGTGAAATTCTTACAATTGCATACGGCACATTAACAGCTGATGCATCTGCATCGTCATCAGTTTCAGGGATGGGTAAGTCCTGAGGATATACCATAAGCTCCTTCTGTCCGCCGTCTATATCTTTAAAAGTTTCACCTTTAAACAGGTGGTCGTTAAGCTCAGAAATAATTGCATCCTGTAAATCCACAGGAGTGTTACCCAAATTCATATTTAACCCTCGCTTTTTTGTTTCATGCGTTTCAGCAGTTTCTTAATCTCAACATCTGTCTGTTCATTAAGAATCTTAAGAATTTCGGGACGCATCTTTTTCATAACCTTTTTTTCGTTGCCGATCATCATGGGAACGGACATTGAATATAAAACTCGAATAGGATAGCGTTCTTTTCCTTCTCGCTGAGCAACAGCAACATGACCGCTTGCAAATTTTGTGACAAAAGCTTTAATGCCATCTTTTTCAAGCGGTTTTATTGAACTCTCCGAATAAACCTTTGCTTTAGTTGTTTTTGATTCAGTTCTCGGAGATGACGGAGAAACTTTAAATCTCGATAATTGCAGAGGTTCTCCTCTTGATTCAATTTTAGCTGTCAATGTTTTTGTTGTTGCATTTTTCATTTGCAGAGATTTTGTAAAACCTGCATTTTTGACAGTATATTTAGTCTTGGCTTCAGATGCAAATAATTTTTTGCTTTTTCGTGCCGTATCATTTATTGCATTTTTAAGCACTTTGGGGGCTTGATCTTTAAATTCGCCCAGTTGTTTAGCAATATAGTCTAGCCTTTTGTTTACATCACCGAAGCTTATTTCAGCACTTCCCATCAGATTTTCACCGCCTCAGCAGTAATTGCGTAAATACCGTCTTCATCGGTAAAATCTTTAATAAGATACATTTGCTTGCCGTCAAGAATAAATTTACTGTTAATTTTAGGCTTATGCCCATATTCTGAAGCAAGGACGTAAATCAAGACCTGTTTTGTATAAATACCATCATCGTGCGGACTTCCTGATTGTCTATCAATAAGTTCGTTTTTATCAATAATAACTCTCATTGGCTTCCCGTCGATTTTATGAATATCTGCAAATTCATTTTCATTCAGAAATACATTTTTACAGTCATCATTAATGATACTTTTAAATGTCATATTTTTCATGTATTACGTCCTCACTTAGAATTGAGTTGATTAGGGATTCTCGCCAGTATCTGAAGCTGTAGCAGCTTCCATTGAAAGAACAATTGCAAGTGCCGTCGCACCGGCTGAAATATCTACAAGAACAGATGTCTCAGCAGTAGTTGAATCTGCGACGGCAATACCGGCAGGAGTTTTTGAACTGTCAGAAGTTGCTTCACCTGTTTCGGAATTATAAAATACTGCATCACCGGCAGATAATGCTATCCCTGCTGTCTTTAAAATGCCGAACACACCGACAGAAATTACGGAACCTGTTGCACCGGGAGAGATATTTCCACCGGCAACAGCAATTTTATTTTTCAGTTTGACAATATCTCCGGCAGCAATCGCTGACTCTGTATTGTTGATAAAATCAAGATTTTCACCATTCTGAAAATATACTGCTTTACCCATTTTTAAGCTCCTTTCTGATTATTTAATTACTTCACCGGGATTCTTAACAAGACCACGGAAATCACGTACATTGATACCCCAGTCAAGATAGATATCCCATACAAAACCGAGGATACCGGCTTTTTCACTTCTGCGAAGAATAGGAGTTTCATTACCGTCAAGATAATCAACCTGAATACCCTTTGCAGAAAACGGATCTGCTGACAGGAACCAAGGAGCAGCCTTATCACCGGCAAGGTCATTAAGGACAGGTGTCTGAACGACACTTACGGGATAATTATACAAGGGGTTCTTATCATTGTTTGATGTACCGGGAAGATTTGTGCTGCCAAAAATTGTTGCAAACACAAATTCATAGCCGACAGGTGCAATAATAAATGCAGGAATAATAGAAATTGCCTCATCAAAGGGGTCTTTCTGTCTCTGCATTTTGAGAATCATCTGCTGAATAGAGCCAACAGAAGGTGCAGAACCTTCTGCAATTACATTATTATGAGATGCATCAAAAAGAGGTTTATTATCAAATATCTTTTTTACAGAAATAAGAGTTTCATAAACCTGTTTGTCAATAGTTCTCTTTGCCTTTGCAGCATAAAGCCCGGGAATATTTGAGATAAAATCAATATCATCGTTAACAAAAGCCTGTCTTGTCATAGAAAACTGACGTCCGAAGGTCTTAAGCTGACGAGTAGGCAGTTTCTCTGAAGAAGGCTTATCAGCCTTAAGCTCTCCGTTTTCGGGAACTTCAAGAAAATCACCGCCACCACCGAGGATATATTCATGGTCTTTGCTTTCCTTAAAGTCAGAAAGTGAACCTTTTGTTGTCCACTTTTCAAAAGTTGTAGGAGTTCTGCTATAAACTTCTACAATTTTTTTATTGATTGCGTTGTCAAGTATTGCAGGGAATGCAGCAGTGGGGTTAAAAAAGCTTCTTGAAACCATATCAAACACATCATGAGCCGACATTCGGCGTGCATTCGGAACCCCTTCTCTTTCAAGTGATTCAACCGCAAGCTCCTTGAGTGAAAGCCCTCTTAAATCTTTTGCTCCTTCGGCAGGCTTTAAAAGAACTGAGCCTGTTCGCATAAGAAGTGCATCAGCTGCTGCAGCTCTGAATTTGTCGCCTTCGTCTGCTGTAACTCGTGCTGATACGGGAGTGCTGTTTTTTCTCATATCGTTAAGAATAGCAGTTCTTACAGCATCAACACTTGAACCATTTGAAATATAGTCCGTTGCATCAACGCTGAAATCACGACAAAGAGCAGAAATATCAGTAATACGTTTACGCTCTGTTGCGATAGCCTTTTCTGTGTCTTCATTTGATTTGCTGCCCTCAACAATCAGCTGAAGGTCATTAAATTCTTTTTCTTCAACATCGGTAAGATCTCTTTTTTCGGCTCTTGCCTTAGTTAAAATTTCCTGCTGTCTTTTAATAGCAGTATTAACATCCATTTTAATTCTCCTTTTTATAAAAGTTTTTATTTACCTGAAGCTGTCTTTCACAAGCAAGAAGCTTCTTGGGGACAAAATCGGCTGTGTCTCTGTCTACACCTACCGTTGCATCTGCAGGAACAGAAACTATTGAAATTTCAAGAGGAGTCCACTTGACAGCTACAGAACACGGACCTGCATATTTGCCGTTGCTCGATGTGCTGCCGCTTGCAACCTCTTCCCAATTGTCAACAGTATAACCGACTGATACACCTTTCAAAGTACCATTTGCAACTTTCTGATATACTCGCTCTGACTCTTCGTCAGTGTCAAATTCAACTTCTGCCATACCTCGACCATCTTCAATCCATGCACGAAGAATCTTTCCGACAACGGAATCACGATTGTGATTGAAGAGCAAAACACCGATTTCATTAAGCCTTGAAAGATCAACACAACCTTCATCATGTGCAAGGATTTCGAGTCCGAACCAACGTTTATATGGTGTATCAGAGCTGAAACTTAATATTTTTTTACGCTCATTTCCGTCACCTTCAACAGCACGGACAGAAAAACTGCAATATCTTGTTAAACTGTTGTTACTTGTCATTTTTGAGTTGTCCATATATACCACCTCCGATATTTATATTTTTTTTAGCACAATACTCAGCAACTTCAAAAGCATCATCAATTTGTTGTTTCCAATCCTGTCCGTTTTCAGCGGCAATCTGTTTAAATGTCTTTTGACCTGTTTCAATTGCAGTTTTATTCGCAGTTGCTTCTTTAACAGGATCAATCCACTTACGGGGACTTTCTACCCAGATATGCTTCATAAACTTTTCTTTATTGCCCCAAAAATCGGGGATATCAATCGCTTTAGCGAGTACTGCCGAAATTAAGAATGTTTCAAATACTTCTGAAAGAAACTGCCTAACCCATTCTTTTTCCTCATCATAGGTTAGCTCATCTTCAATCAGTCCCTGTCTTGCAGAGCTGTAGTTGACCTGTGACATATCTCTGCTTGTTGCTTCATAACTCAATCCTTGACCGGCTCCCATAAGGCGTTGCTCTGTCTTTAAAAATGAGGTAGCATCACTCGAGGCGTTTTTAGGATCAACGACTTGAATCTCATCACCGGGATTCATCTCAGTAATCATGCCGGGAGAAAGAGATTTTCCGGAATAGCTCATGCGGGGATCATTCGATGCACTGTTAACTCTGCCGTAACCTGTTTGTGTAGGTACTTGTCTTTTTACAAAAACAGCCATACATGCAGCTATTCGTTCTTTGACTGAAACAGCCTGTATAAATTCATTAGCATCTCTTACTCTTGTGAGAGTCGGTGCGAGGTCTGAAATTTCTCTTATCTGAGAGGGACGTTTTTTATCAAAAATATATATTACTCTTTCAGCCGGATAATATTTCGGGGGAACAGCAGTAAGCCCGTCTAAAGAATATTGCTGAATCCAAAATCCAACTGGCTTGTTGTATTTGTCATACTCAATTCCGTTTATAACTTTATTACCCTTTTTCTGTGGGGCAGTATTTATCAGAGATAATTCATCAACCTCAATAGCCTGAAGCTGAAAAGGGATTTTTCCGCCTGTATAGCACTTAATAAAAAGAATACCGCCGTCAACTTTTTTGCGACGTACGGCCATTTTTAAAAGCTGATTCAAAGATTGGGTACCTGTAACATCACAATGTTGTTTTTTCGTCCAAACATTCCACAGTTCTTCAATCTGTGAATTAAGTTTATCATCATCAGTTTTACATTGAAGTGTGTAACCCTTTCCGATAACGTTACGGACAAAAGCAGATATAATACCGTTTGCCATATCACTGTTGCGTTCAAGGTCTCTCGCTCTCGCTCTTATTATCTCTCGACTACTACGGTCCGTTATCTCTGCACTATCGTTATGTACACGCCAAGGTGCATTGTTTCTGCCGTAACCGCCTGCATCATAACTTGACCGTAAATACTCATATTCATTTCGCCATGCTTGCCGTTCACAGGCTCTTCGTGGCGAAAACCATGCAACTACTGAATCTATAAGTGACATAATAAGCTCCTTTATCTTGTATCAAATACTGAAACGGAAGTATTTGCAAATAACGAACTGCTGTTACTTGCTGCAATTCTTGCCTCAAGCTCTGACTTAAAAGAACGCAACTTATCAAAATCGGCTTTTGTTACACTTCTGCTACCAATTTTATACGACTGTCCTAACACCATAACAGCAGTAATAGCTTCATTAACTTTCTGAAGCATTTCAATGTCCGTCATTGTCGTATCAAAAAGATTTTCCATAATATCGCCTCCGTGTTATTCAATCGTAAGAACGCCCGTATTGTATGTAAAGGTTGCTGAATTTTTCCAATCATAATCATAAGGACTGTCGCTTGCTTTTGTCAGCACCTGACCTTTTATACCGCCTTTGGGAACGGATGCGATTCTTTGTCCGTTAAAATAAAGATTTTTTTCAGAATCAACTGTAAACAGTTTTAATGTGTCAGCATTCGGAACTGACATGCTTGCAATAGCCCGCATAATTAATTCAAATTCTGATTTTGAAAGTTCTTCAATCTGAGCATTTAAATCATATCCTGCACCGGGAGAGATATTTCCGATTATACATCTGTTGCTTGCAACAACAGAACCGTCCGTTTTTGTCCCTTTAATGCTTACAGATAATTGCGCACTTTGCTCTGCAAGAATTTTTCCGGGTATAAAACATTGCAAATTACTGTCGAGAACAGTTTCTGCGACTTTGATTTCTCCCCGTTTTGTAACAACAAAAAACACGGCACTTTTTGCCGTGTCATTCCATATATCACCTGCAATAGAGTCAATGGATAATAGGATTGTATTATGATTCCCTGAAGGGATTACTTTTGTAGAAATTAATTCCGCAGCTCTATCTGAAATTTTAATTTTAACCAAAGTTTTCACCGTCCTAATATTCAAGGTTAAAGCCAACCCTCATTACCGCCGCCTTTAATCCATGAATCATTTTCACTGATAAATGCAGATTCTTCTTTTTTCTGCATCGGTGTATCAGGTGTGGCACTATGTTCATTGTTCTGTAAATGCAGAGTTCGTACTCCGAGAATATCAGCTGCGACCATTGCATAGACTTCTGCATCTAAGTAATGGTTATCAGCATGGCTTTTCTTAAGCACCCAACGTGTAAATTCTTTACCGTTTGCGCTTTTTTCCGTTACTTTTTGTTCTGCTGTAACCTGCTCTGCGTATTCACGGTCACAACCTTGATATACCATCCAACTACCGGTACCATTCTCACGCCTCATTCTGGAAGCAATCATATCTTTATATTTACCGCCGTCAACAAGAACAAGCTGCATACCATAAGCTCTTGAATTCGCTTTATTTACATTGCTTATTTTATAGTGTGCGAGCATTTTATCAGTGCCTTTGCATGGTAATGCCCATTCTGAATTCTCAGCGACAAAATCATACACTAAATCAGTCTGATCACCAGAATCGATCAATGAGAGCTGTACAACAAATGCAGTACCGTCAGTTTTTTGATATGAAAGGTTCATAATCTTTGTGATTTCCGAAAAACTGAAAGCTTGCCCATGTGCAATATTCTGGCTTGTAATCTGTTTTCCCCAAGCTCTGATAGTCCAATATAGTGATGATTCCTGAACATCGACACCGCCTGTAAGAAATTCAGCCCAATCGGGAACAATAAACATCTCGCAATCAGTCTGACGTTCAAGCACTAAATCTGCATTTGTTTTTAATTTTGTATCTTCCCAAGGTTCAGCAAGCCATGAATTAATAAAATTATGTCTGACATCAATATCAAGCTTTGCCCTCATCCACTCCTTTGCAATCTCTGCAAATGCCGTGAAAGGGCTGTAAAGTGTATTAAGCCAAAAACCAACCTTTTTACCGATTGTAGCCGAACGGCGGATTTCTCGCCATTCTCCTTGTTTAAGCATCGTGCTTTTGTTACGGTCTGTAATCTGACCGCCGCACTTTTGGCAGTAATAAGCAGCTAAATCTGCCCTGTCCATATCATTAAGACCGCTTTCTTTACTCGGCCATATCAGTTGTGAAAATTTAAATTCAATCATTTCTGCACAATGTGGACAAGGTACAAAATAATGATACTCAACATCACAATCCTCAAGATTGCGCCAAATATGCCCTGTGCGTGTAGTAGGTGTTGAAGTCATAAATACTTTGCTACCTCTGAAAGTTTTTACACGTTCACGACCAAGAGAAATAGGGTCAGCTTCTTTCTTTGAAGCATTAGGGTATTTATCTACTTCATCAAAAAACAAGTTTTTTATAGGACGAGAGGCAAGATCAGAGGGCGAATTTGCACCTGTAATTGCTATGTACATATTTTCAAACTGCAATTCATCTTTTGCACTGGCTCTTTCCCGAAACTGTTTTTTTAATGAAGGTGATGCCATAACCATAGGACGAAGTCTATTGACGACAGTCGTTTGTCCTAAGTCATCTGACGGATAAACAATCATTGTCGGTGCAGGTTCCTGATCTATGATATACCCGATCATGTTTTGCATTGCTTCTGTTCCACCTACTTGCGTAGGTTTGCAGAATACAATTTCTTCGATTTCGTAATTATTGAAAGCGTCCATAATTCCAATAAGATATGGAGTTAAACTGTTTTTCCATTTACCCGGTGTGTCACTGCTGCGACTGTCAAGCACTCTGTTTTCTTCCGCCCATTGAGATACAGTTTTATTCTCAGGTGGTAACAGCATTTTTATTGCATCGAAAATATAGCTTGCAACTTTATAACTCTTTATTTTTGCAGCTTTCTTCGGCATTTTATTCATCCTTTTCAACAGCAGATACAACAAAGCTTTTTAATGCGGATACGATATCTTCATTAAGCTCTTTTTCAAGAGACCTTAATGCAACAGGATCCATATATCCCGTAAGCTGTGAACACACTCGAGATGGGAGTGATGTTACAAATTTCTTGAAGATTGCAAAAAAGTGTTCATAATCGAGTTTTATATCTTCTATCGAAATATATTTACCGCTGGCAATTTCAGTTTTCAGTCTGTGTAATTCGCCTTGACTCTCTTTCAAAGCAATTTCAGCTTGTAACTTTTTAAGTTCTAACGCTTCTTTGCCGTTAGCATCTTCTTTTTGCTTCTTTTCGATATATTCAATATATTTCTGAACGGTATCGGCAGTGTTATATTTTCGAGCAACTCCCGGAAGTTTCTCTGTTGAAATAATACCGTCAGCTGTGATTTGCTGTATTCTGCGAACTGACTTACCCAGTAATTTTGCAATGCCGGCACTCGTGCAATACTCCGGAATTTCCGTTTGAGTGGAAACCGTATCGGACATATTTTTTTTCGCAGACATTCAATTACCCTCATTTCGTTTTTTGACCTTTATAATTCTTTGTTAATTTTGTCGGATTTCAATTTTTGCGTAACGAAACACGATATTTTTTTTCGTTTTTGTGGGTAAAAAACCCGGGCTTCTTTTGCCCCGTACCCAATTTCGCTCCCGGAAGTACCTTTTAATATGTTGTAAGGAATCTTCAGTGTAAAAAAGACATAAAAAAACAACCCCGAAGAGCTGTAAAAAAATTATAAAAATATTTAAAAAAGT
>CAYVTA010000035.1:0-18574 GCA_964454355.1 uncultured Eubacteriales bacterium
GCCGGTGTCATGGAAAGTTTACAGCCAGCGCGGCGGGTTGCGCTCGAAGAAGCGCAGCGTGTCGTACCAGTCGAACGCCTGGTCCACCCAACGCTGGAGCGTGCGCACGGTGCAGCCCATGCGGCGTGCGACCTCGTCGTTGTCGAGCAGGCAGATGTAGCGCAGCTGCAGCGCGTCCATCATGTTATCGCCGTTGGGCGCGTCCTTGACGGCGCGGATGTAGGCGTACGCCTCGTGCTCGGCCTCGGCCAGCTCGTCGACCGAGGCGACGTAGGCGCGGGCCGCGGCGTCGTAGGCGGTCAGGCCGTCCGCCACGCGCCACGACGGGTCGCCGCTGTGCGCGCAGGCTGCCCCGCCGCCGCTGCCGCCGGTCCGGTACAGGTTGGCCTCGGCGGCCTCGACCGCCCAGATGCGGCGGCGTATCTCGCGCTCCATGGACCGGACAGCCTCGAAGTATTCTCGCGCCTGCATCCAGGCCTCCGTTCTATGCGGTTTTCAAATCGGCTTAAACGACGCCCAGCGCCCACAGCACGGCCCGCGCGCACAGGGCGACGAGCGCGACCGGCAGCGCGAACATGGCGAGGAGCACGGCCAGCGCGAGCAGGTGCCCCAGCGCTTCGGAGAGCTTCTTCATCAGTCAACCTCCCACGTTGAACAGCGACGGCCTAACCAGGCCGATGCGCACGGCCTCGGCTGCGGCGTACTCGACGACCGAGTCCGACCTTTCGTGCTCTTGCCTCATGCGCAGCGGGTCGCGCTGATACGTCTCGACCAGGAATACGCCGCCCGTGCGCGACCAGTCGTCCCTGTAGAGCATGTGGACGTCGACGTATTTCTCGTTGAGCAGAAGCATCACGGATTTGTATCCGTCTGCAAGGCTCCGCTTCCTCCACTTCGCCCCGGTCGCGGCGGTCAGTCTCTCGCGGATCTCTTCGAGGGCGGCGTCCTCGTACTTCTCGTATGGCGTCATCGGTCCACCCCCGCCGCCTCCATCGCCTTCTCTGCGCACTCGGGGCACAGGTCCCACGCCTTGCCGCCCACGACGAGCTGGCCCCAGCGCAGCGTGCGGTCCCACGCCGCGTCGTGGGGGTCGCCGGGCGTTACGTTGCCGCAGCCGGCCCCGTCGCACTTGGTGTACTCGATTGCGCTCATGCCTCCACCCCCGCCAATCTTTTTGCCCTCCGCAGCATGTCGCGCAGCGCCTGGACCATGCAGTCCTTGCCACTCTCAGCCGCCTTACAGCCTTCGCACGAATGGTTCTTCGGGTCGTGGTTCTTCCTGAAGTACTGGCAGGCCGAGCCGTCGCAAGCCTCGACCTCGGCGGTAAGGCGCTCCCAGGTGTCAGGCGGCTCGGGGCGCTTGACGCGCCCTGGTGCAAATCTGCTGTTAAGCATGCAGCCGCCATCGTCAAAAAATGTGAGGCGATTCACTTGCAGCACCTCGCCATCGTTTCCAACAAACTCGTCCCCGAACTGCACGAGCGTGCCATCCTCGAACAGCGGGCGCGGCAGCGTCTCGCGCTCGATTTGGCCGGCGATGTCCTTCAGGATGCTTGCATCGACCTCCCGGCCGTCTCTGACGTAGCCGTCGGCCCTTGCCCGCAGCCTCTTGATTCCCGTCATGCCTCGACCGCCCCTTCCAGCAGGTGGCCCAGCCCCGCGGCCACGTAGTCCGACTCGAACACGAGCGCCGACATCAGCCGCCGCCGCTCCGTCTGCTTTTTGATGCGCGCCTCGTAGGCCGCCGGGTCGGCCCGCAGCCTCGCGTACCGCCTGCGGCTGGCCTCGTTGTTCAGCCTGCGCGAAACCTCGCGCCTCTCCTCGTCGGTCACGCCGCCGCCTCCTTCCTCAGCGCGCGCAGGCACCTCGCCACCTCGCGCCTCTCGTTCTGCTTGACCACGGCCACCGCGCACTCGAGCGGGTGGTCCCTTCGCCACCTGGCCACGCCCATCGAGCGGTTGAGGTCCTGCAGGCGCTTTCGCTCTGCGGCGTTCACCGGTCCGCCGCCTTCTTCCTCTCGCGTTGCCTGCGCGCCTTTTCGAGCAGCCTCGCGCGGCCCTCGGGGTCGGCCGTCTGCTCGCGGTAGCGCTCGCGCGCCCTCGCGTTGACCTTCTCGCGGTGCCGCGGGTCGGCCATCCGCTCGCGGTTGCGTCGCCGCTGCTTCTCCAGGTGCTCGGCGTAGCGCCCGGGGTCGGCCTTGAGCTTCTCGTGCCATCGCCGCCTGCGCGCTTTCTGCGCGGCGCGCTCAAGCTCGTCGTGCGTCACCGTCGGCCTCCCTCCACGTGTCCACGCAGGTTGCCGCGAACTTCCCGACCCAGTACGCCGCGGTCCCGCGGTCGCTGCCGTGCAGCGCGGCCTCGGCGTCGCACAGCGCCCAGAGCGCCTCGCGGGCGGCTATGAGCGCGCGCCCGTGCGCCTCGTGGGGGCCCTCGCCGTGAACCCCGCCCAGCGCGCGGGCGACCTCCGCGTCGATCTCGTCGGCCGCGTCGTCGGGGCTCACGCCCTCGCCCAGCAGCCTCGCGTACTCCTCGCGCACTGCGTCCCCGACCGCGCTCACGGCCGCCCCCTCTCAAGCTCGTCCACCAGCCGCTGCAGGTAGTCGACGGCCTTGCGGTAGTCGTCGGCCCCGCCCTTGCGCGGGGCGCGGATTATGTACTTCATGGCGTTGCCGCGCATGAACGCCTGCGACGGCGTCTCTACGTCGGAGTCGCGGTCGAGCAGGGCGCCGATGAACCCCATGGTCGCGTGCCCGGGCACGCTGTAGTGCGTCGGTAGGTCGTATCCGCTCATTCCATGCCCCTTTCCTGCCTGTACCTTCTCGCCAGCGGCCCGTCGCCGAGCACCTGCGCGGGCGCGAACATGCCGTCGGGCCTGGGCGCGGGGGCGTCGGTCGCCTCGTCGCGCCGCCCCGCCGCCGAGATGGGCAGCGAGGTCCACCTGTTGCCGCTGCGCGCGGCCTGCGTGCCGCCCAGCTCGTGCGTGCGCATCGGCGAGCGCTCCTTGCCCATGCGGCCCGACTCGCTGCGGGTGCGCTTGAGGCCCATCCTCTGCAGGTGGTGGAACACTGTCGAGCGGGCCAGGCCCGTCTCCGCCGCGATCTCGGCGGCCGTGAACCCCTGCTCGAACAGCGACCGCATGCGCGCGTCCGTCGCGGCGTCGACCGACCTGCCCCTGAACTCGAGGCCGAGCCTCCTCGCCCAGCTCCTTACGGTGTCCTCGGGCACGCCCAGCAGCTCGGCGGCCTGCTGTCGCGTCGCGCCCGACCCGACGAGCTCGGCGAGCCTCGCGTCGGACTCCTCGGTGCGAACCGTGCGCCGCGTCACCGGTACCGCCCCCCGTCCTTCTCGTTGTTCTTTGCGATGCAATCGCGCACGGCCTCGGCCATCAGGTCGGGCCCGATGCCGCAGACCTCGCAGATGTTGCGCACCACCTGCAGCACGTCGGCAAGCTCAAACGCAGTGACCTTGCGGCGTATGGCAAGGCCGCAGTGTGTGTCGAGGTCGCGGTCCCATCGCTGCACGCGGTCAAAGCCGCGCACCTCCGCGAACGCCTCCGCAGCCTCGCTCACCAGCTTGTCCGCGCACTCGCGCGGGCCGCCCCGGTGCTCGGGCGCGAACGCCGGGAGGTCGAACAGGTCCACTCTTACTTCCATCCTGGCCGCCTTTCAGAAGTCGATGAGGTCGCGGACCCTGCAGCCCAGCGCCCGTGCTATGCGCACGAGGACCCCGACGCTGACGTTCTCCCGGCCGCGCTCGATGCGCGACACGTAGCCCTTGCCGCTGCCGTCGTGCACCATGCCGGCGAGCCGCTCCTGGGTCAGCCCCTCGCGGACACGCATGGCGCGGACGCTCCTGCCGAGCGACGACAGGGCGTCGCCCTTGGTCACTGCGCCCACATTGCCTCCCTCACGCTCTCGCGCACCTCGTCCTCGTCAACGTCGTAGTCGACCCTCGGCGCCTCGGCCGTCATGTCGGCCGCCTTGCCCGCGGCGTCGGTGGCCTCGGCGATTGCCAGGCACAGCGCCCGCCAGGCGTCGGGGTCGGCGGCCTTGCAGGCCTCGCGCAGCCTCCACGCGGCGTCCCTCGCGGCCCTGCAGGCGGCGTGGGCGCGGCGGGCCTGGGCGTTCACGGCGTGCGCCCTCATGCGTCCCCCTCCCTCGCCGCGTCGATCAGCATGTCCGCGCGCTCGAGCGTCGCCTGGGCCTTCGCCCACGCCTCGAGGTCCTCGAGCTCCTCCTGCAGGTAGTCGCAGGCGCGCTCGGCGCCGTCGACCGCGTCGAAGTCCCCGTACTCGCAGAACCCGAGCGTCTCGGTCACGCGGGGGTCGCGGCACAGCGCGGCGACGAAGCCGGGGCAGTCGCTGCAGAGGAGCTCCCCAGGGTCGGCGCCGAGCCATGGGGTCGGGTCGCCGCGCAGGACCTCGCGCAGCGCGTTGGTGTTGGCCATGTCGGCCTCCTTCGTGTTTGGCTGTCGTTGGGGTTGGTTGTCGCGGCCTCTACGCAATTACGCTTCTGCGACGCCGTAGAACTTGCGGCACGCCTTGCGGGCGGCTGCAAGCCACGCCCGGCGCGCGAGCTCGGCGCTGCGGGCGTCGCAGTCGAACGCCATGCCGCGCGGGTGGGCGTCGCCCATGAAATAGGTGTGGGGCGTGCCCCACTCCCGCACGCCCTTTCGGCCCCGGGCGTCGGTGGTCTTGATAAAGTCGGCAGCGGTGAGCATGTCGGCCTCCTTGGTTGTGGTTGGTAGCGTCGGGGCCTCACGTTTCTCACGCTTTTGGCCCCCTATATCTATATATTCTTATTTATCTACTCTCTTTTAATTTCTTGAGAAGTAGAGGTATAAGAACCGTGAGAAGCGTGAGGAATGGCCTTCTACCTGCGAAAACCACCTCACGCTTTCCTCACGCTTTTTGCTATCGGCTCGATTTCCGTGAGGTTACCCGTGAGGTTGCGGCTCATTTTCGACCGCCCCTCACGCTTTTCCTCATGCTTTTCCTCACGGATTTCCTCACGCTTTCACGAAGCATCGAGCCGTCTTCTGGGCTGTGCTGACCCAGATTGAGTCAACCCTTGTCCCCAGCAGGCCGTTGACCTTCCTCGTGAACCTCTCGCGGCTGACCGCCTTCACGTTCGCCTCGATGCACCACGTCACGTAGCCGGAGTAGACCTCCTTGGTCGCCCGCCCGTCGACCCACCCGGCGGCGGCTGTGTCGGCCGCCCACGCGGCGACCGTGTCCGAGTCGCGCTGGATGTCGCCGACGATCTGCTCGGAGTAGGCCGTCGGCGTGAAGCCGTTCTGGGCCAGCACCGACTGCAGGCCGATTAGCCCGAGCTGGACCATCTCCCTGCACGCCTCCTCGGTCGTCGCCTTCTCGGCGATGCGCGGGTCGTGGTCGGGGTCGGTCTTTCGGAACGTCGCGTTGAACGGGATTCCGTGGAAGCGCCTCAGCGTCCCCAGCGTCGTGTCGCCGATGCGCGGGAACTCGTTGCAGGAGAACACGAAGAGCGCGTACGGCCTGAACACGTAGCCCGTGCCGTTCTTCACGTCGGTGAACGTGGACTCGCCGCTCACGACGCTTTTGAACGCCGCCAGCGTCGACCCGTCCACGAACTCGTTGGATATGTCGTCGCCGACGTTGACGAGCTTGCCGGCGAGGTGGCCGACCTGGAACGGGCGGCCCAGCGCGTTGAGGTCCAGCGCGCTGTAGTTCTCGTCGCCGACGAGCGCCTCGACCATGCGCGAGAAGCAGCTCTTCCCGTTGGCGCCCGTGCCCGTGAGGATTGCGCACTGCGCGAAGTCGGCGCTGCGGTACATCGCCAGCCCGAGGACCTCCATGAGGTTCATCTTCACGGCCGGGTCGCCGCAGGCCATCTTGTCGAGCACCCTCGACGCGATGCCGTCGGTCGGTGCGTCGGGGTCGTAGTCGTGCGGGATGATGTTCGAGATGACCTCGCCCGGGTCCATCGGCCCGAACTCGCCCGTGGTTATGTCCAGAACCCCGTTCTGGAACGCCACGAGGCGCGCAGGGGCCTCTTTGCGAACGGGGGCGGTCAACCTCACGTACTCGCGCACCTCGGCCCTCTCGCGGGCCCTGATGGCGTCGTGGACCTCTATGCACGCGCGGTCGACGCCGTCCTGCCCCAGCGCGTACTTTCTGCCGTCCCACACGGCCAGGATGCCGTCGGGCTTGCCCACGTGGCAGATGCGGCAGTCCTCCACGAGCATCCTCCCGAAGGCGTTGTGCCGCACCTTGCCCGACTTGTCCAGCCAGTGCGGCCGCTCCATCGGGACGGCCTCCACCTCCTCGGCGGCGGCTGCGGGCGGGCTCGCCGCGCGGGACGCCTCGAACGCGGCGGAGCGGCCCTCGGGCAGCGCGAGGACGCTGTCGACGAGCCTGTCCACCTCGTCGGTCGGCAGCGGCGGGCTGCACCTGCGGGCGTTCGCCGCGTGGATTGTGTCGGTTATCAGCGCCGGCTCCACGCGCTTGGCCCGCAGGCTCGCGCCCAGACGGAACAGCGAGTCGTTGCGCCCGCCCTCGGCGACCGTGCCGCCGAGCTCGAAGCGCGCCCCTGCCCCGCGCTCCGCGGGGCGCACCGACTCCACGAACGCCGAGGCGAACGCGAACGGCGCGGGCCCGCACTCCTCGGGCGGCACCTCCCACTCGTAGCGGCGGCCGCTGGGGTGGACCGAGGGCGGGGCCACGACGTAGCTGCCGTCGCCGCGGACGTCCACCGCCAGCTCCGCGTTGACGCTTGGGCGCACCTCGTGCGACGCCCTGAAGAACATGTGGGTGCCGCCGCTGCCGGTTATCGCGGTGCACGTTTCGGGCAGCGGTCCGTGCTCGCGCTCCCATCGCCGCCGCGCGTCGTGGCCGTCCGGGCCGTCCTCGTGCACGTCGAGGTCCAAAACGACGAGGCCCCTCGACGGGGCCCCGCAGACGATGCCGATGTTGGCGTCGGGCCACCTGGACCACACCGCGCGGACGCTCTCCGGGTCGTCGGTCCAGTCCTTGAGGCCGTGCCTGGTCATCGGCTCCTTGGCGCGCGGCCTGAGCGGCACGACCGCGAACCCATGGGCGACGTAGGCCAGGGCGGCCTCGCCCAGCTCCGAGAGCCTCTCCTCCGCTTCGGTCATCCCTGTCCCACCTCGATTCCCAGGAGCTCGCAGATTCGCCTCGCGGTGTCGCGCCTTGAGCAGAACTCGAAGCGCACGCCGTATTTCTTCGACATCGTGGACATGATGGCCGCCAGCTGCGGCCCCTGAATCGGCTTGAAGCGGTGGGCGAGGCACGCCCGGCCGCGCTCACGCGGGTTGCACCTGCGGCACCGCTGGCACATGCCGTTGGTCCACGCTCCGCACCCCGTCTCGTTGTACTCCGGGTGCTGCTCGACCAGCACGACGAGCCGGCACCCAGCCGCGGCTGCCCGCTCGCATTCTCGCGCGAAACGGGCGTGGTCGCGGCCGAGGTTGCCGGCAAGCTCCTGCATGTCCTTCTTGGTGTCGACGCTCACGTTCGAGCCTTCGACCATGTAGTCGCCGAAGTCGAGCTTCCTGTACTCGAACTCGACGCCGTGCGATTCGAGCCACCTGTCCACGTGGACGTGCTTTCCATACTTCTGCCGGGTGTCCGCGTAGATCATGCGGCCTCCTTAGAACGGGATGTCGTCCTCGGCACCCTGCGCAGGAGCGACTGGCGGGAAGTTCTTCTCGGTGGCTTCTGGCACGGGCGCGAGGCCTGCGCGTACGCTGTTCGCTGAGCATATGCGAGCGCTTTCCCAGTCGGGTCGTCCGTACTTCGAAACGACTTCCTGCCTCTTCTCTTTGTCCCACATCGTGTATTTGTGCAGCATACTCAACCCAAACGTGCGGCCAACGAACCACTGGAGCATCTGTGGGTTGTCGGGAAGGTCGTTCCCGTTCTCATCCTTTCCGCCCGCAAATGCGTTGTATGCGGCAAAGGCGTCGAAGCCGGGGTTGGACTCGTTCAGCTTTTCAAGCCACCATTTGAGCCTGGGGACCTCGTTTTCATCGCGCTTGACCCAGATTCGGTGGCTGCTGTCGTATCGGTCGTTGGCGTATGCGCCGGCGCGCGGTCCTTCGGCAATGTCGAAGACGACCTTGAATCGCTTGATGCGAGGGTCGTCCTCTACGCTCGTGATGACCACGACGTATGCGCCGGCGGGGACTGGGGTCCACTTCTCTTCGCTTGCGACGATGTTTGCAAAATCGAACTTTGTTGCCATTGCTTACTCCGTTTCCACGATTTCGACGGCCACGGGGGCCGCATCTTCCTTAGATGCCATTTCAAAGGCGTCGTAAAGTCCCGCAAACTGGGCCGGGTACGCCTCGCGCAGCGCTTGGACCAGTGCGACCTTGCGAATCATGGTCGCTGGCTTGCTGCGCCACAGCGACTTGCCGCTGTCGTACTCGGACAGGGCAACGACCGCGCGCATCGGCACCGTCCACCTGCTGTCGTGGACCTCGGCCCAGCCGCCGACGAGGCGCTCGGTCTGGCCGCCGACGAGCGCGCCCTCGCGCTCCACGAGCTCGCCGTCCTTGGTGACCACCACGACGCCGGCGCGCATCCCGCGGAAAGTCGGCTGCGCCGTGGCCGTCCTGATGTAGTAGTCCTTCGATACGATGGCCGACGCGGGTCCGTCGCCGTATTTGACCAGGTAGGCGTCGCGGGCCAGCGGGTTGAGGCCGCGCGCGCGGCACAGCGCGAGGAACCCCGCCACGTCGGCGTCGGTGGCGGTGCCGCTGCCAGTCAAGATGTAGCGCCGCACCGTTTCCGCGTCGAGCTGGACCGCGGTGCCGTCGTTGGCGGTGTAGCTCACCGCGAGCTCGGCGGTCACTGCGCCGCCTCCATGAGCAGGCCCACGACGTCGGGCGGCTCGGGCAGCAGCGACAGCGCGCGGACCACCTTCTCGGGCTCGCAGCCGCGCACACTGCTGCTCTTGACGCGCTCGACCCAGCGCACGCCGGGAACGACGCAGCCGTCCTCGTCCACCGCGTTGCCGCAGCCGTCGTGGACCAGGCCCCTCGACCAGTCGGGCGTCAGCTCGACGAACGTGGACCGCACCGCGTTGGGGTTGACGCTCTTGGCGAGGGCCACGAGCGTCTCCATCTCGTTGCGGCTGAGCGCGTCGAAGTCGACGGCCTCGCGGTACTCTCCCCGGCACGTGTCGCACATCCAGGCGCGCCACTCGTCGGCGTCGGCCACCTGCGGCCTGGACTCCACGGTCAGGTTGAGCGTCCCCACTTTTGTGGACCCGATGCGAAGGTCGCGCGACTTGACGCCATGCGATTCATACATGTCGAGCGTCTCCATGTCGAGCTCGTTGCGGACGTTGCCGGGCGTGCTGGTCTTCACCGCCGCGCCCGCGAGCTTGTAGACGGCCTGGGCGACCGCGAGGCGGCCCGCCGCGTCGAGCTGCGGGCCGCTCATCGCCCCTCCTCCTCTCGGCGGACGCGGCCGAGTTCGGCCAGGACGAGGT
Source organism: uncultured Eubacteriales bacterium (assembly GCA_964454355.1). Lineage (GTDB taxonomy): Bacteria > Bacillota > Clostridia > Oscillospirales > Acutalibacteraceae > UBA1081. The sequence goes on from CAYVTA010000035.1 coordinate 9,496, forward strand.
GGTCGTCCAAGGTGACGGCCGTCGTTCTGTCGTCCTCGACGTAGATGCACTCGCGCGGCATCGTACGCCAATCGCGCTCCCCGCCGCAGGGCATCGAGCCGCAGTAGGCCCTGGCGAACTCGGCCGCGTCCGCCTCGCTCTCGAAGGCCATGAAGGGCTCCGCGAAGTCCTCCAGGGGGACCAGGTAGATCTTTTTCATTTTTCCTCCTATCAACGCCCGCCGAGGCACCGCGTGGGCACCTCGGCGGGACCGTCTGCTTATTTCTTTGCGTCGACTGCGGCGATTCGCTCGCCTATCCAGCGCATGACCGGGACCGCCATCGAGTTGCCCATGGCCTTGTACCTGGGCGCGTCCGGGCACTCCTCGGCGGGCCTGCCCCTCCACGGGATGCGGGTCCAGTCGTCTGGGAAGCCGTTTAGGCGCTCGCATTCCCTCGGGGTGAGTCTTCTGACGATGTAATCAGCCATCAGGCGCCCACCGCCTCGTAGGCCACCGCGTGCGGGCCTCTCGCCACCAGCGTGTCCATCACGTCGGCCTGCTCGATGTGGGGGTCGTACTGCGCGTTGACGCCTTGGTTGTACGCCGCGCGGTCGATTACGACCGTCCTCGGCTGGAAAATCACGCCCCCATCTGCGCCCTCAGCGCCGCCTCCAGCTCGGGCGGCAAGCTCTTTCCTCTTGCCTCTGCTCGTCTCAGAATCCCAGCGCAGGCAGTCGGGCTCAAACAGTACCTCTGCAGCCCCCCCCCGCGTCTCCAAGGCTTCCGACAAGGAACACACGGCGGCGTCGCTGGGCCACTCCGAAGAACTGCGCGTCCAGTACTCGCCACGCCAGGCCGTACCCGAGCTCATCCATGCTTGCGAGCAGGCATCTGAAAGCCTCCCCGCCCTCGCTCGACAGCGCGCCTGGGACGTTCTCCCACACGAACCAGCGAGGACGGAGGCTTTGAACGCATCGAATATATTCCCGCATGAGGCCGGAAGCCCCGCTGAGCCCCTCTCGCTTGCCTGCGATGGAGAACGACTGGCAGGGGCTTCCCCCGACCACAAGGTCAACTGCTCCAAAATCACGCTCGAACTCCTCCCAGTCCACCTCGGTTATGTCCCCCAGGTTCGGCACCTCGGGGCACCGCTCGGACAGGACGGCGCTCGGGAACGCGTCCACCTCAGCGAAGGCGGCGGGCTCCCACCCGAGCGGCTCCCAGGCCACCGTCGCGGCCTCGACGCCCGAAAACACGCTGACGTACCTCATATGGCGCCGACCTTGCCGGCGACCCACACGGCCGCGGCGAGCACGCCCAGCAGCGCGGGGAACGTCCCCAGCGCCGCGAGCCAGCACAGCGCCGAGCGCCTGCGCACGTCGTTTACGCGACGACCTCCCACTCCTCTCGGAACCACCGCTCCACCTCCTCCTCGCTGATGCGGAAGCCCTTCGAGTAGCCCCGCCTGACGATTGCGTTAAGCCTCCCGCTCCCCTCTGGGCGGTGGATGGCGCTGTACACGAACCGCTCCGACACGCCGAGGCGCTCGGCGGCCTCCTTCACCGTGTAGTACCTCATCGCCCCTCCTAAGCCGCGAACGGCCTGTCGCGGCGCTTGACCTTGCCGCCGTGCGTCATGCGGTCGAGCTCGATGCGCATGTTGTAGACGGCCCCGCGCGTCCTGCCGAGGCGCTCCGCGAGCTCGGTGTCCGACTCGTGGAGGTGGCAGGACACGAAGTCGAGCTCCCATTCCTCGAACCTGTGGTACGTGATAGAATCCAACTCAGCCCTCACACGGGCTCCTTTTCGGTCTTACCTGTCGCTTTCCTAGGGCGATGGCAGGTAGGGCCTTTTTTCGTTTCCGGCCGCCCCCTCAGGCGCCGACGGACTGCCGCGTTTCGCCGCAGGTCTTTGAGATTCGCCATGCACGCGAGGGACGAGCAGATGTCGGGGAGGTTCCCGAGGTCCGCGCGGCGGGGGCTTGTCACACGGCTCTCACGGTGGAAAGGAGGGGCACCTGCCGTCGGCGCCCGGGGAGGCGGCCGGTCTTGCAACTTCGTTCGAGGCGTCGCGCCTCTCGGCTTTTCGGCCAGCCGTGGGGGCCATGGGGTTGTCAATGTTCAGCAGTGCGGTGGATCTAAGCCGCTGGGGCTAGTTGGAAATCGGGATTCGTTCGTCGCAGAGGCCAAGGAGCCAGTCGATGGTGCATCCGAAGAGCTTTCTCATCTCGACGATGTTGTCCTGAGAAATAGAGCCTCCTGCTTCCCATCGAATGACGCTGGACGCGTCTACATCGAGACGGTTGGCGAGTTCCTCCTGCGACCATCCCTTCAGTGCGCGTTCCGCTTTTACGCGGTTCATCGGTACCTCCCCTCTTATAAGGAATCCTTATATCGACTCATATAATACAAGGGTTCCTTATATTGTCAACTGGTAATCTTGCGTTCGTATAAGAAAATCTTGTAACATTGCAATAACGCGGAAATGGAGGTTTTTTATGTACTACAACCGGCTAAGACAGCTCAGAGGCGACCGCACCCAGGCGGAAATGGCTTCGATCCTCGGGATGTCCCAGGCTAATTACGGCTATTACGAAAATGGGAAACAGTCGTTGAAATCGACCCAGATTGAGCAAATATGCACCAGGTTCAAATGCTCGGCTGAATGGCTGCTCTGCTTCGACTCTCAGGCGGCTGAGATGGACCCTAGGCAAATCGAGCTAAACGACCTGTACGAGGCGATGGACGCAAAGTCCAAAGAGGCGCTTATGGTGGTGGCCAAGTCTTTGACATTCAGTTCTCAAGCATCGGACCACGAACATTAGTACGTAGTCGGACGCTTATTTTGAACACCGCCTTTTCTCCCACCGCATGCCTCCTTCGTTGAACCGTTGGCACAACTTTTATCCGTTGAAAAAGTTCCGAGGTGGCATCTTATGACGCGTCCTTAAATTGAACACGACTAATTTGAAGGAGACACAATGGGTGAAATTCGCAGTCTTGAGAGGCTCCACGGACCAAACATCCCGCTGGACTATTGCGTCGTGGACACGGAGACCTCCGGATTCGACCCGTCCACCAACAAAATCGTCGAGATTGCCGCAGTGAAGGTCCGCAACGGCCGAATCGTCGACGAGTTCTCGACCTTGGTTAAAAACAAGACGACGAAAAAGGCGTCGGAGGTCAACGGCATAACGCAAGACATGCTCAAGACCGCACCGTCCCAGGACGACGCGATTCAGGCATTCAGCGAGTTCGTCGGCTCCGACGTCCTCGTCGCCCACAACGCAAGGTTCGACAAATCGTTCCTTGACGCCGCGTGCTACCTCAAAAACGAATGGATCGACACACTGGCCGTTGCTCGCATGTTCACGCCCGACGAGCGCAACAGATTGCAGGACCTTTGCGTCCGCTTCGGGGTCGCGAACGAATGCGGACACAGGGCGCTCAGCGACTGCAGGGCGCTCAACGAGTGCTGGCTCAAGCTCAGGCAGCAGATGTTGGATACGTCGACCGATGCGCGCGACTTTGAGCGCAGGACCGACGTAGAGCCGGCAAACGACGGCGTTTATGGAAAGGGGTTCGTGTTCACCGGAGGCTCGGACACCAGCCTTAGGCACGACTTCATGCACTGCGCATGGAAGCGCGGCGCAGTCATCCAGAACGGGGTGTCCCGCAAAACGGACTACCTGGTCGTCATCGACGAGCAGTACCGCAACGGAAGCAAGGCCAAAAAGGCGAAAGAGCTTGCCGATTCAGGAAGCAAGGACGTCGCGATTATCGGCGTCGACGAGTTTGTGCTCCTGGTCCCCGAAGCCGCCGCGAGCGTTTCAAAAGAAAAGGCGATAGCCGCCGCTGTGCGCGAGTTTGTCAGCAAAATCCTCGGCGGCGTGGATGAAGACGACGACTTGACCGACAAGCCGGGTGAACAGTCAGAAGAACCGACCGTTGATGCAAGCGCCGTTGTGGACAGCGGCAAAAAAGACAGCGCGCCACAAAAGCGCAAAAAGAGCGGGTTCGTTCGACTGGTCGCAACGTTGGCAAAATGGACCATGCTTGCAGGCATGGTCGTGTGGGGAGCAATGACCGTGTCGTTTGTTCTCGACGGTCTCAGCGCCGCAATCATGTCAGCCTGCGTGTTCCTGGTCCACACGTTCTCCTGGAACTCGCTCAGGCGTTGGCTTAGGAAGTAGGTGTCCGCCATGCCCAGGCGCCGCGCCGCGTTCGGCAGCATAACGAAGCTCGACCGCGACACCTGGCGGCTGCGGTGGTGGGCCGACACGCCCGAGGGCCGCAGGCGCGTCAGCGAGACGGTCCACGGCACCAGGCGCGACGCCGAGCACCGACTGGCCGAGATTCACGTCGAGGTCGGCGTCGACCGCGGCGGCGTGCCGACGGTCGGGTACGCCTACGAGCACTGGTGGCTCCCAGACGCGAAGGACGGAATCTCCCCGGCCACGCTCAGGCTATACGAGAACAGCTGGAAGAACCATTGCCGCGAGAAATGGGCCGACGTGCCGTGCGACTCGGCCAGGCGCGTCGACTACCAGGCGTGGATACTGACAAAAACGTGGGCCGTCGCCAACGTCGCGCGGACGCTGCTCCGCCAGGTCGTGAACAAGGCGGTGCTATACGAGGCCTGCGACAGGAACCCGTTCGACTTCGACGTCAAGATGCCGCCCAAGGGTCCGGAGCAGAGCAAGGACACGATGCGGCTTCCCGAGCTGCTGGATGCTGCGTCGCGGCTCAGGGGCGACGTCGTGGAGGCCCCGTTCCTGCTCGCGGCGTTCGGCTCGTGCCGAGTAGGCGAGGCCATGGCCGTCCGCTGCGACGAGGTCCACGCGGTCGAGGCCGACGGCGTACGCTTCGCGGTCGCGCCCATCGTTCGCCAGGTCGACAACCGCACCGCGGCCGTGGTGGACCGCCTCAAGACCGACCACTCCGAGCGGCCCGTCCTGATCCCGTCGCGCCTCGGCGACAGGCTGCTCGAAATAGCCGGGCAGCGGTCGGCGGCCGGCGACCCGTGGCTCTACGGCGACGGCTGCGGCGGGACGTTCACGCAGACGACGCTCAGGGAGCACTGGCGGAAGGCGTGCGAGCGCCACGGCCTGGCCCGCATCCCGTTCCGCAACCTGCGCAACTCCTGGGAGACGTTCATGCGCTGGGAGGCGGGGGTAGCGCCCGACGCGATAGAGCGAATGATGGGCCATACCGACGGCTCGGTGACCGCCACATACTACGACCGGCCCACCGAGGAGCAGTTCGCGGCGGCGTTCGCGAAGGCGTACAAGATTCGGCCCTTTGCCGACAATTGGGACGTTTAGGGACCAAACGGAAATATACAGGCGTTCTACCTGCGGTTTTATCAAGCCTCTTAGTAGTACTTGTACCATATCGTTGTTGCGCGCTGGTGTATGCACCCGCTCCCACCTGCGGTTATTCACCGCGTTCGCGCCGACTTGCCCCGCGTTTCGCGAAGATGGGACGGCGTTGGGACTAAACAATCTTGCAAGTGTCTTAGATTCTTGTTGACAAGGATACTAGTCCAAATCGCATAGGACGCGACGAAGGGGACCCCGCCCGCGAGGACGAGGCCCCCCTTTCCGTTCGCGGCGTCGGGTCACGCCACGCGCGTCACCGTCATCGACACGTTGTCAATGCTGCCGGCGCCGCCGACGTTGACCAGCGTCACGAGCGGGCGGCTGTTCCAGCGGCACCCGTCCGCGCGCACCATGAAGGCCAGCGGCAGCGCCGCGAGGTCGCCGACCACGCCGACGGTCTGCGAGGCGGTGGCCCCGGGGACCGCCACGCCGTCGACCCTGGCCTCCACGGAGAACGTGCCGACCGCGTCGGTGGTGCCGGTCACGCTGGCCTCGAATCGGTAGACGCCCGGCGCGTTGAGCTGCACCGCGTCTCCGTTGAGGGTGGCGCAGTTGCCGCATCGCTGCGACGTGCCCAGGTCCACCGCCGCGTTGGCCGCGACGTCCTGGGTCGACCCGTTGTACACGTACAGCATCCTGCTCACCGGCCCCTACGCCGCGAAGCCGTAGCCGCCGCAGCCGCAGCCGTCGGGGCACGGCGGGTTGGAGCGCCAGCGGCCCATCTGGCTGAGCAGGTAGTTGGTCTGGCCGACGTTGTTGAGCGCGGCCGCCTGCTCGCTCACCTTGGCCTGCAGGCTCTCGATCTTGTCCTGGGCCATCTGCGACTTGATGTCGCAGCAGCACTGCTGCACCTGTCGGCCCAGGTCGGCGATGGCGGAGTTCACGCCGCCGAACCCCTGGCACAGCGCGAGCTGGTTCTGCGCGGCGAGGTTGGCGGCCTGCATCTCGACGCCGTTGACCATGCGGGCGGCCTCGTAGCCCATGTTGGCCTGGCCGTAGGCGAGCTGGTCGAGCTTGCTTGTGGTCGTCTGCTGGTCGAAGCCGCGCTGCACGTCGCCCTCGGTGGCGCCGCCGCCGCGGTTGCCCCAGCCGATGCCGTTGCCGCCGCCGAACATGACCAGGAACAGCAGGACGATCCACCAGCTCCCGCCGCCGCCCCAGTCGCCGTCCGCGCCGCGGGTTGCGGCCGCGATGTCGCCGAGGCTATAATTCGTGTCCATGGAGACCTCCAAGTCTCTCAGGGGCCGCCGTCGCTTTCCTAGGGCTGTTCGGCGGCCCCGCCTACCGGCTTATTTGAGGCCCATCATCCGGGCCATCTCCTGCGCCTGCCGCGCGAGCTGCTCCAGCCGCGCCCTGTCCACCCTGCCTTCGGCGAGCATCTTCTCGAGCTGCGCCTTGGCGCCCTGCGGCGTGGTGGACCTCATGAACTCGGGCAGCGACGGCGGCCTGTTCGGCGGCGTCGCGGTGGAGCCTGCGATGGCGTTCAGCGCCCTGTTCATTCCCTGCCCCCGTTCCCGTTCCCGTTGAGCCACTCCATGAACTCCGCGCGCGTGATGAACTGCGACGGGTCCAGCGGCGGCGGCGGGACGACCTCCTCGATTCGCCACTCGGTCACGCGCGGGGCGCCCGCGGAGTCGGTGCTGAGGACGTACATGAGGTCCTCGTCGCTGTGCAGCGCCACGGCCGACGACCCCGGCGGGAGCTGCTGGGCGAGCGTCTCCGCCCCCGCCCTCGACGACACCTGCGGCACCTGGACCGACTGCCCGCGCTGCTGCGGCCACCTGACCGTCGCGCCCGTGTAAAGGCCGTAATCCGGCATCCCGTACATCCGGCCTCCTTTCCCTCGCACACCTTGTCCCCGCCGCCGCAGGGCGGAAAACGCGCGCACCGAATCACCGCAGCGCGTTTACACGGTGCAAAATCTGGGTACCATATGCGAAAACCAGGTTTCTGGGAGGTGGACAGGTGGACGGCCTTTTCTCAGCAGCGCGTCGCGCGTCCGGGCTTACGGCCTCGAGGGCCGCCATGGTGTGCGGGCTCTCGCGGCCCACGTTCGCCGCGCGCGAGTCGCAGCCGGGAGGGTTCCGCCTCGACGAGCTGCGCGCGATGGCGGCCGAGATGGACGAGACTGGGCGGGAGCTGCTCCTGCGCGCGGTCTCTGCGTACGTGTTCGAGAAATGAAAAAAAACGCCCCCGCCCGAAGGCGGAGGCGTTCCCGTGGGATGTTCGGTTGCTCAGGCTATTCGACTACAGCAGCTCGCCTGAGTTGAGGCGACGCTGCATCTCCATCACGGTCTTGCTCGGACCGTCGAGCACGCCGGTCTCGGGCTGGCCCATCTCGGCCTGCAGCGCCTTGAGCGTCACGGGGCCGACCAGCCCGTCGGCCTCGACGTCGAGCCAGCGTTGCATGGCGGCCACGAGCGGGGACCCTTTGCCGCTGAGGTCGTAGGCCCAACCGTACGTCAAGGCCGTGGACCCCTTCACCGACTCCTGCCACTGGTGCCACACCTCGCCGTCGGCCACGGTGCCGAACGCCCTCTGGAGCGCGGCGGTCGTGTCGCGGCCCCACCAGCCGTCCACGACGATGCCGCCCGACGGCTTGGGGGCCTCGGCCTCCTCGTCGTATGGCGGCCTGATGACCGCCGACACGAGCGACCACACGCCGCTGCGGTCGACCACGGACACGGCGTTGCGGTAGTTGCCCTCGACCGTCACGATGCGGCCGAGCGACCCGGGCTCGTGCTCGAGGACGAAGCCGACGTGGTCGGTGCCGCCGCCGTCCCAGTTCCAGATGACGATGTCGCCGGGGCGCGCGTCCTCGCGGTACACGAGCTGCGGGCCGCGGCCGAGCGTGACGTCGGTGTTGTAGCTCGGGTACCCGGCGCACTCCTGACCCGCCTGCGCGAGGCACCAGCTGACGAAGATGTTGCACCACCAGATCTCGTTGGACGGACCAGCGAGCCAGGGCTCGCCGTACAGGTCGGCCATCCAGCGGCCGTACTTGCTCCCCTGCTCGGGGTCGGCTGGCGCGTAGTAGCCGACCTCGGCGAGGGCTGTGTTCAGGACGTCTTCGACCTTTGCCATGTTTTTTCACTCCTCGGTGTCTTCTGTAAACGTGGACAGGCTCTTCGCGGGTGCCTCGTAGCCCATCGCCCTCGCCGAGTCGCACAGGCCCTCGGTGGTCGGGTCGGCCACGACGCCGAGCAGGGTCAGCACCGAGAACACGGCCGTGACGACGGTGCCGAGCGCGACCTGCCACTGCTCGACCGTGCCGGCGGCGTCGACGCCCACGATGCCCAGGACGGACACCACGGCCATGCCGACTGCGCTGATGAGGCCGCGCCAGAACGTGGGGTTTGACAGCCTGACTTTCCAGTTGACTTTCATTTGAGCCTCCTTAGATGAAATGCCAGCCTTGCAGCAGCGCGTTCACCAGCGCGGTCACCAGCACGGTGAGCGCGACGTTCTGCGCGGTGGTCCACTGCCTTGCGGGCTTCTGCTTTATCTCGTCAACGTCGTCGCGCATCGACGCGAGCGCCTTTGCGTTCTGCTCCTCGATGGCGGTCAGCCGCACCAGGCACGTGTCCAGCGTGTCGAGCCTTTTGCCGTGCGCGTCGAGGCGCTCGGTGTGGCTCTTGAGCCGGAACTCGACGTTCTCGTGGTGCGGGCAGCCTTCGCAGGGGTCGGCCATCACTTCCACCTCCCCCGCACGTCGAGGCT
>CAYVTA010000036.1:0-17647 GCA_964454355.1 uncultured Eubacteriales bacterium
GCGTTCTATAATTGCACAAGCCTTGAAAGTATAACTATTCTGAACCCTGATTGTGAAATTTGTGATTCAGAAGCCACCATTTACTCCGGTGCAGCGATTTACGGTTATGCTGATTCCACTGCTCAGGAATACGCAGAAAAATATGGCCGTACTTTTGTGGTAATTGAAGATGAGGCTTGTGCTCACGATTATATTAGCGTTGTAACAGCTCCTACCTGTTCAGCTCAGGGCTACACAACATACACCTGTTCACTTTGCGGTGATTCCTACGTTGCTGATTACACTTCCATTTCAGAGCATTCACTTGAGCATGTAACGGTCGATTCTACCTGTATTAAATACGGTTATGAGTACGATGAATGTACGGCTTGCGGCAAGATGTTCAATTACAACACTCTTGAATTGGGTGAGCATTCCTACGGTGAATGGAATGTTGGTCAGGCTGCAGAATGCACACAGGACGGTTTTGAGTTCAGAACCTGTAGTGAATGTGAGGACGAGGAAACAAACATACTTCCCGCAATCGGTCATGATTATGTTGCTTTTATGACTGCTCCCTCCTGCACAGCACAGGGCTATACAACCAACATCTGTTCTCGCTGTGGTGATTCCTACATAACCGATTACACTGAAGCTACAGATCACAGCTATAAATCAGTTGTAACCGCTCCCACTTGCATAGATAAAGGCTACACAACTCATACTTGCGAAAGCTGCAGTGACAGCTATGTTAATAATTATACCGATATGACAGAGCACATTCTGCAAAAAGTAACAATTGCTTCAACTTGCACCATTGCAGGTTATGAATATGACATCTGTACAGCATGCTTTAACACCTTCAATCAAACTGCTCTTGAGCTTGCCGAGCATACATACGGTGAGTGGACAACAACACAGGCTCCGACTTGTACAGAAAGCGGCGTTAAAGTAAGAGTTTGTGCAGTCTGCTCAAATGAGGAAAGCTACACTGTACCTACAAGCGGTCACAGCTATGAACACAAAACAGTCGCTTCAACTTGTATTGCAGCAGGTTATGAATATGACGAATGTAAAGCTTGTAACTCAACAAAAAATTACAGCTATCTGCCCCTTGCAGACCACTCCTATGGTGAATGGACGACTGCTCAAGAGGCTACTTGTACCGAGGATGGAATTGAAATAAGAACCTGCTCCGTATGTGAAGATGAAGACAGTCGAGCAATTGACGCAATAGGGCATGATTATACTGCAGTTGTAAATCCTTCCACTTGTACAGTTCAGGGTTATACAGCTTATACCTGTGCAAATTGCTATAATTCCTATACCGACAATTACACAGATGCAACAGGTCATAATTACAGTTCCGTTGTAACAGACCCCACCTGTACAGCTCAGGGTTATACAACACACACCTGTGAAAACTGCGGAGGCAGTTACGTTGATAATTATACAGATACAATAGCTCATGAGTTTGAGCACAGCATTGTCAATTCAACTTGTACAACTGCAGGTTATGAGTACGACTTCTGCTGTAACTGCATGAATATGTATAATTACACTACCCTTCCTCTTGCAGAGCACACCTACAACGACCGGACAACAGTAACCGAGCCCACTTGTACAGAAACAGGTCTTGAAACGAGCAATTGCTCCGTATGTGATTCAGAAACAGAAAATATACTTGCAGCTCTCGGACATGATTTCTCTGAAGAATGGACAATTGACATTGCGGCAACCTGTACAACAGCAGGCTCCAAGTCACATCATTGCTCACGCTGTGATGAAATATCCGATGCAACTGAAATTTCCGCAACAGGTCACAGCTATACTCCGGCAGTAACAGCAGCAACCTGTACACAGGCGGGCAGTACAACTTACACTTGCTCCTGTGGTGATTCTTATATTTCAAACATCACAGCGGCAACAGGTCATACTTACGGTGAATGGACTGTAACAAAATCCGCAACCTGCACACAGGCCGGTTCAATGCAGAGAGTTTGTTCCGGATGCGGTAATACTCAGTCAAAAACAATAGCTGCAACAGGTCACAGCTACACAACAGTTGTAACTGCTCCTACCTGCACGGCACAGGGTTACACAACCTACACCTGCTCTTGCGGAAATTCCTACACAGCGGATTATACTGCTGCTGCAGAACATTCTTACGGTGACTGGATAGTAACAAAAGATGCAACATTCATCAACAGCGGTGAAGAGACAAGAACCTGCACAGCTTGTTCTGAAACAGAATCACGTGAAACAGAAAAGCTTGCCGCAACGAATGAATATGTGAATGAAGATACAGGCGTATCAATTTCCGTAACAGATGATACATACGAAGATGACATTGTTGTTGAAGTTACTCAAGTCTTTGACGGAACATCTTTCCAGGTTATCAATGCAGAAATAGGTAATTTCTCGTCAACTATATTTGATATTACAACAACTCTCAACGGTGAAGCAGTTCAGCCTGCCGGTTCTGTTCTTATCAAAATCCCCATCCCTGCGGGATATAACACAAGTGCATTGGCTGTATACTACATACCCGAAGACGGTTCGGCACCGGAAAAGATGGAATCCTATGTTGACGGCGATTACATTTACTTTGAGACTACCCACTTTAGTGAATATGCAATTGTTGACGAAAGTGCAGAAGCACCTGTTTATGAGCAGGGTGACGTCAATTTTGACGGTAAAATAACGGCTGCTGATGCTCGTATTGCATTGAGAATTTCAGCTCAGCTTGAAAAAGCAACAGAAACACAGCTTCTTGCAGCTGATGTATCCGGCGACGGAAAGGTAACAGCTACCGATGCAAGAAAGATTCTCAGAGTAGCGGCTAATTTAGATTCATTCAAATAAATGCAGTATATACAAAACAGTGCGGCATAGCCTTTCTGTGCAGCATATCATAACTAACAATATAGAATCTGTTTTGGCGTATTACTGAGCAATTTATGCATAAAATCGGATAGATGAAACTACCCCTCTCACACCACCGCACATATCGTTCGGCATACGGTGATGTGAAAGGGGATTTTTGTTTCACTTTAATAGATTACAGCTATAACCTCAAATCATCTTCTTTTCGTTGTTTTTTATCATTGATAAGCCATGGAATGCCGAAGCCTGCACCGCCGCCGACAATCAGACCTATAAATATAAACAACCACCAAAGAGAATTTTTCGTCGCTGTCTCCTCTTCATCATTTGTACTTACCTGTTCGACCTTTTCTTCGACTATAGTTGAAACATCAACCGTTTTTGTATAGACTTCGCCATAATCGTCTTCATAGGTGATTGTGATTTTACCTTTGACTTCGCCGAGAGCATCACTGTCAACCCTCAGATTAGCTGTGCCTGTACTGCTCATGGCAGGTTCAATATTGCCCACAAATGTGCTGCCGCCCGATTGAAGATGCTCAATATCAAAATCAATTATACAGTTATAAATCGTGCTTTTGCCTATATTCATAAGATTGATTGCAACTGTCTGAGTGTCTCCCTGCACAACCTTTTTCGGTAAAATCGCACTGTCATATTTAAGTTTAACACTTTGTCTGACATTCAGCCTTAATGTATCGGAACTGCTGTAAGAACGGTAGTCACTATCCTCATATTCTGCCGACACATTAAATCTGTGTTCACCCACCGTCACGGTATGTGCTGCAGTCAGTTCCACTTCCCAGACATAAGTACCGCCTGCAGATATATTCTTTATGTGTGCAGTACCCATGCCCGAGGGTGTTATCTCTCCGCTTTCTTCACTCAGAGAAAATTTTATATTGCTGACACTTTTTGATGTATGTGTATTCTTTACGGTTATTTTAAGAATTGACTTTTCACCGGGAGACAGATATTCTTTGTCAAGCTCATAACCGGTAACCATAAGTTTCGGTGCGCTTTCATCGGTTTTTTCTTCTTTGACTTCGTTTTTGATAACATTAAGTGTGATATTATCGGACGAAGACAAAACCTGACCATCTTTTGTTTCGTATTGCATGAAGATATTAACAGCGTGATTTCCGTCTGTTGCATTATCACTTGTTGTTATACCGAAACTCCACGTATAGCTTTTTTCGGGTGCAACAGAATCAATGTGCACCGAATCAAGCTTTTCGGGAAGAATGTTTCCGTCGGGAGTCGAAAAAGTGACCTTAATATTTTTGATTTCTTCTGTCTTGTGCTTATTTGTAAGTGTTATATCGATTTTGCTGACTTTTCCTGCCGTTATACTGCCTGTATCAACAGAGAAATCCGTCACCATGAGCAAAGGCTGTGAATTACTTTGTTCAGATTCGGTTTCGTTTGCAGACACGGTTATCGGCAAAAACATAAAAGAAAAGCAAAGTATAGATAATATTAATTTTTTCATAGGTTCACCTCTTCACTATTACCTTTAACTTCTTACTTCAAGTTACAGTTCCCTTATGTTTTCAACAATACTGTGTTTCATCTGCTTTTTGACATTGAAATAAAGATTCAGACTGCAGATACCGAGAAGCAACACAAACAATACCGCCGACTGCCAGATTTCAAAAGGTAACGGCATATCGCCCTTGGTAAAAATCCATATTGCAGAATTAATTGCGATATAACCGCCAAAACCGAAACTGCCACCCCATACAAACATAAGTAAAAGCTGTCTGATGTAAGATTCCGTAAGGTCTTTTGCAGAAGCTCCCACGGCTCTGAGAGTTCCGATTTCCTTTTTACTTTCTCTGATTTTAGCTGTCAGAGAATTATTAACGATACTCGCACATATTGCAAAGAATAATATGACAACCGAAAACATTGCAATTAACATTACACGCATGGTTTCATCGTCGTCCTTGTCAAGGCTGTAAATTGATAAAGGTTCAAAATAACCGCCGGAAAAAACCGATGTGAGATATTCTGTCGCATTGGCATCTGTTTCATCGTCGTTTTCACCTTTGAGGTCAATGCAAATATTTTCATAATCATGGTTATGGTTTGTAATTGCAGCCATGCCGTCAACGGTGGTAAAAATACCAAAGTCATGGTAATAACCCAGAGTGTCACTGATTCTGTAGGGATAAACTATTGCACCTATTGTCACTTCCTTGTCAACACACTCAATATTCTGAGGAATGTTATCTTCTTCATAAACAAACTCCGTAATGTCAGAGTAAAGTGTTCTCAGGTTAATTTTATCCCCGGCTTTATAGTCAAGCTTTGCCGTTACACATACTTTGCCATTTTCTCTTTCAAACTGTTCGAGGTTGTCATGCTTCATATCATAAATATGGGTAGACATAAGCCATCCGTCATCATGGAACGTAAAGGCATAACCAAACTCTTCATAAGCTATAAGAACAATCTCTTCACCCGAATTGAGCTTGTCGATGTCAATTTTTCCGTCAATGACTTCAAATTGATTTATATTGTTTTCAATCAACAACGGGTCGTAAGCAACCAAATCAAGCTGAAACATTTCCTGCTCTGTTCCTGAGTTCTGTTTTATCTTTGTGTAATCTTCAAACTCACCGTCAAACCAAGCATCAAAAATCTCGTCCTGAGTCATTGAGTCAATTGTGTCTCCGATATTTATTTCGTTTGCTTCCTGATAACGGTTACCCATAAATGAATATTGCAAAGTATCCATATAATCGGAATACTCGTCACAGATGATATATGAAATACACTGTTTGTAGCCGTATGCTTTTTCAAAAAGCGGGTAATCATAAATATCCTGAATTTCATTAAGTGTAATACCTTTTTCAATTTCGGGCATATTTACATAATTTGACGAATCGGACCATCCCGATCTTCTTATATAATAATCAGTCTGATAATAAGCATCCCAATCGCTGTTTCCAAATTCGTATTTCAGAAGAGAACATCCGAAACAGGTGAGAATTATAGTCACTGTAAGGATAATGCTGACACCAATTTGCTTTGATTTATAAAATTTAATACTTCTCTTTGCAAGAAGTAAAGGAACCTTGAAATTTTTCTGCTGTCTTATTTTTCTACGGGTCATTTTACGGCTTAATTCAACATTTCTGATAGCCTGCATGGGAGTGATACGAGAGGCATTAAGAAGAGGAATTATTGCCGCAAGCATAACACAGATAACACTGACGGCAGTTGAGCCTAAAAGCACATAAATATCTGGAAGAAATATAAATGCATCACCCATTAGTATTGCAAAAAGCTTTACACCGAAATATGATGTTAAAACACAGACGGGAGCAGATATAAGCGTTATAATAAATGCCTCTCTGCCGAAAATACTGATTATCTGTCTTCTTGTGGCACCCACTGCACGAAGCAAGCCTATCTGTTTTTTTCTTTCCTGAAGATTTGTTGTAAATGCATTGACAATGCCTATGCATGAAGCCACCATAAGAACGGTTGCAAGGGTGATTGTCAGAAGCGATGAATCATAAACAGAATCGTTATGCGAGTAATTCGATGAACTTATATTCCACATAAAATCTCCTACAGGAGAATAGCCACCGGCTTCTGTCGCCTTTACGATTCTGTCATAAATATCAGACAGAAAATATCTTTCAAAAGTGCTTTCCTTGTAACCATATAAATCTATTGTATCTTCAAAAACGTCTTTCATTGATTCCTCAGTGGGATTGAAATACAAAGCTAAATTTTCTTTTCCGCCAATGGGGATTTCTTCATTTTCGCATACAAATGCTGCCGCCATAGAGGGTGTAGATTCTATACCGTGAATTTTTTCAATGTTTTTTCTTTTATCAGAAAGAATACCTACAACTGTATATGTTTTTTCCTGAGCATCGGGAAGATAACCGTAACCGTCGGGGGTCAGAACCGAAACCGTTATTTTTTCACCAACGACAGGCTCAAATCCAAGACGCATTGCCGCATCTTTTTCTATTGCTATCTCTCCTGTGTTTTCTGGGTATCTGCCATCTTCAAAATATAAATAATAAAGCTCCTTTGCATCTTCATCAAGCCATGCAACAAGTGTCCCCTTTTCCTGTTTTTCTTCGTCTGTATAAGCATAGCCCACGATATGTGCATAGCCGTATTGCTGGATGTATCCGTCTTCTTTGCCTTTTTCGGCATCAAGAAATTCCTGAGGACTGTAGAAATATCCGTAAAAATTGCCTACTGTCCGTTTGTCATTCTCCTCATTTGATGAAATCAAGCATGAAACGAAGAAAAGAACACTGCTTGAAAAGAACATTGCAAGAACTATGCCGATGATAAGAGTAGTATATTGCTTTTTTCTTTGCTTCAGATTACCTAACGCAAGATTGGTGATTGTCAGTTTCTTTTTCACTATAAATCACCCCCGTTTTTTGTATCTTTTACAATTGAGCCGTCTTCAATGGTGAGGATTCTTTCCGCTTGCTCGGCAACGTGCAAATCATGTGTAACAAGAATAAGAGTTACACCAAGCTGTTTGCTGACATATTTCAGAAGTGACAAAACCTCTCTTCCGCTTTTACCGTCAAGATTACCTGTGGGCTCGTCTGCAAAAAGAATTGACGGTCTGTTTGCAAGTGCTCTTGCGATAGCAATTCTCTGTTGCTGACCGCCCGAAAGTGCCGACGGCAGATGATGAAGCCTGTCCTCTATGCCGAGTATATCGATAATCTTTTTCAGATACTCTTCATCGGGCTTTTTGTTATCAAGCATAACGGGAAGAAGAATATTTTCATATCCCGTAAGCTCCTGAACAAGGTTATACGCCTGAAAAACAAATCCGAATCTGCGACGGCGAAGAATTGAAAGCTGATTGTCATTATAGGATGAAAGAGGCTTGTTTCCGTAATGAACTTCACCGCTTGTGGGATTTTCAAGAGAACTGAGAACATGAAGAAATGTCGATTTACCCGAACCCGAAGGACCTGTGATTGCACAGAATTCCCCCTGTTCAAAGCTTATCGTCACATCGTCAACAGCTTTGACAACATTTTCACCGCTTAAATATTCTTTTGTGAGATTCTTACATTCAATAATGGTCATAATAAACACTCCCTTTATTTTATATCCTGATTATAAAGCAGTAATCTTTCATTTCGGTGACTTTTACCTTAAGATTTTGTAAGATAAGAAAAATCGAGCACAGGTAAAATACATCTCAACTGTGCCCGATTGGGAGATTTATAATTTTAAATTCGCATCAATTATCGGAAAGCACATGGAAACACGAAGTCCTTTTTCGCTGTTTTCAGCAGTAACCGTTCCGTGGTGTTTTTCAACTATTGCCTTTGTGATTGCAAGACCGATACCTGCACTGTTCGGCGAAGCATTCTGAGTGCGGTGGAATCTTTCAAAAAGTCTTGAAATCTCTGCTTCGGGCACACCGCCGCCGTTGTCTTCGATAATAACAGATACAATCTTTTCGGCTTTTTCTATAAAAATATCAACCGTGCCGTCATTTTCCGTATGTTCACAGGCATTTTTGATAACATTGCCCAATGCTTCACGAAGCCATGACTTATCACAGCGAAAAGCACCTGAACCGCTGACGGTAATTTTTTTCTGCGGAAACAGATGTGAGAATTCATTTTTCAGGTCATTTGCAATATCTGAAAGTTCCTGTTTTTCAAAGTTCATTACATATGTATCACTGCGGATTTTTTCAAGCTTCAGAACATTGAAAATCAGCTTTTCCATTTTGCCTACAAGTTCAAGTTCCTTTTCCGTGTGACTGCTCGGTGAACTGTTATGCTCCATTTCGCAGTAAAGACGAAGCCCCGCAAGTGGTGTTTTTAACTGATGGGATATATCGGAAATAAATTCCGTGTTGTTTTTCGATTCCTGTTTTGTGTACTCTCTTTCCTGTATAATGCGGTTTTCAAGCTCACAGATATTGCTCTGCAGATGAGCCAGGTCACCGTCTGATGTGCTAAGCTCAGTAAGAGTATCGTCTTTTATGAATTTATCTATGCTTTCAGTCAAGTTTCTGATTTTCTTTTTCTGAATAAGGTAAAGCACAATCAGAACTATGCACAAAACTGCAAAAACACAAAGAATTGCACATAATATGGGAACAATTTTATCGTTCAAGTTCATTCCTCCCATCTGTAACCCGTACCACGAACAGTTGTGATGTGTTCAGCTCCGATTTTGTCACGAAGTCGGCTGATGTGAACAGATAAGGTGTTATCGTCAATGAAATTTCCGTCACTATCCCAGATTCTCTCAAGCAAAGTGTTTCGTGTCACAATAATACCGCTGTTCTGAATGAGAACGCTAAGAATCTGAAATTCCGTTGGAGTAAGAAACAGATTTTCACCGTTTTTCTTAACACTCATGGTATTGATATCAACACTTATATCCTTGTAACTGTATGTAGTAACGCCGTTTCTTCTTCGGAGAAGCGCACGGACTCTTGACAGCAATTCAAGAAGACGGAAAGGTTTTGTTACATAATCGTCTGCACCTGCATCAAGACCTCTGACAATCTGAAATTCTTCATCACAGGCTGTGAGGAACAAAATCGGAACATCACTGCCTTGTTTTCTGATTTCCGTACAAAGCTCAAGACCGTTGCCGTCGGGAAGCATCACATCGAGAATCACAAGGTTAAATGATGATTTTTGCAAAAGTGCCCTGCCTTCATTGCAATTGCAGGCACTTTCAACAATATATCCCTCTTTTTCAAGAAGCTCGCAAAGACCTTCACGAAGATATGCATCATCTTCAAGAATCATGATTTTTGTATTCACTTTCTCACCGCCCCATTTCCTTATACAGATATTATAATTGATGAAATGTTTTTTGGCAATAGCATTATTTTTTTGATAAGTTTTTATCGGGTAATTAAACAAAAAATTGTTGTCCCGACAAAAACACACTTTACGAAAACACGCCAAAGAACACACTTTTACATAAAAAATTCGGATGCCCCGATAATCGGAGCATCCTGACTGTGTTTTTATAAAGTGTCGCAATATAGCCGTTTTTAGTGTATTTTACGGCACATCACGGGACATAAAAATTAACCGAAATATCTCTTAAGAAGACCTTCGAGAGCCTTACCGTGTCTTGCTTCGTCCCTTGCCATTTCATGAACAGTGTCATGAATAGCGTCCAAACCATTCTTTTTAGCACAAGCAGCAAGCTCGAATTTTCCCTGAGTTGCACCAAACTCACAATCAACACGCCATGCCAAATTATCCTTTGTTGTATCCTTCATGTTGGGCTCTAATGTCTGACCCAACAGTTCTGCAAATTTTGCAGCGTGTTCTGCCTCTTCATAGGCGGCTTTCTCCCAATATAAACCAATTTCAGGATAACCCTCACGGTGAGCAATACGTGCCATGCAAAGATACATACCAACTTCAGAGCACTCTCCGGCAAAATTAGCTTTTAACTGCTCTAAAATATACCCCTTATCCTCTGCACTGATATCAGGATTATTAGCAACAGTCTTCTCATAGATACCGTATTCGTGTTCAGCAGCCAGCTTCATTTCACCAACCTGCTCTTTAAATTTACTACCGGGAACATTGCAAACCGGGCACTTTTCAGGTGCTTCATCTCCCTCATGAATATAACCGCATACCGGACAAACCCATTTTTTCATTTTTCATTACCTCCATGAAATATTAAATCAATTTATGTGAACACAGTTAAGTGTTACTGACTGTCTTTTTGGATACAATCAAAGCAAGTGCCATGAAAGACAAGAGTATGATAATTTACCACTCCGCTATAATGTCTCTGAGCTTCATTATCAAGCTGTGTATCTTGCATGATGAAGTCAAAATCATCAATCCTGCCGCAATTTTCGCAAACAAAGTGTGAATGTTTTTCAACGTTACCGTCAAATCTTTCTTTTCCGCCCCAAAACGCCACGCTCTGAATTTCACCGTTTTCTTTCATTTCACTTAGATTTCTGTAAACTGTCGCAATGCTTAAATCCGGAATCTGAGGCTTTAAGGTAGCAAATATCCACTCAGCGGTAGGATGAGATTTTGTTCCTGCCAGCACCGAACGAATTGCCTCCCTCTTGCGGGAATATTTTCTGACTTTTTCACTCATGTCACCGCCTCCTTAACAATAATGATAATTGTTATCATTATTATATCTGATAAATCGTCATTTGTCAACAGTTTTTTGAAAATTTTTTTACAGATTGCAGTATTTTGTATTCAATTTGCATCCTTCTAATTGACAATCTTAGGATATTATGGTATATTTAAAACAGATACACAATAATTGTATAAAAAAGGTGATCAATATGAAAAAATTTCTTTGCATACTTTTTTCAATGCTTGTTGTACTCAGCTCAACAGCGATTATTGGTTTTGCGGCAGATGAAGAGCTTTCTGTTATTGTTGCAAGTGATCTGCATTTCTCCGCAAACTCATTCACAGCTTACACGGGCAACACAGTAACAAATGCATATGCACACGTTCCTTCTTCCGGTCAGTTGCTTTATGAATCAAATGCAATTATAACTGCATTTCTTGAAGATGCTGCCGAAACTGATGCTGAAGTTCTGTTACTTTCCGGCGACCTTGTTAATGCGGGAACAGAAGCAGAGCATCTTATGTTCGCAGCTAAGCTTGCAGCGTTTGAAGCAGAAACCGGCAAACAGGTTTATGTTATTCCCGGCAACCACGATTTGTTCAAAACATCATCAGAAGCCTTTGCAACAATTTATGCAGATTTTGGTTACGGTGATGCACTCGCAATTGACACAAATTCAATCACATACACTGTTGACCTTAATGATGAATACAGACTTCTTGGTATTGACAGCACCTCTGCAGGTGAAAGTGTTGAATGCATGACTGCTGAAAGAGTAGCATGGATTGAAGAACAGTGCGAACAGGCTGCGGCTGACGGAAAAAAAGTCATCGCCATGATGCACCATAATCTGCTTGAACATTACATTTTTAACGATTCAATTCATGAAGGTGCAATTGTTGACAGCAGTCTCGGTCTTGCTGAAGCTCTTGCATCAAACGGTGTGCAGTACATTTTCACAGGTCACACACATAATCAAGATATCAACAGCTACACAGCGGCAAACGGCAAGGTTATCTATGATGCCGTTACAAATTCACTCAACGGCTACCCTGTTGTATACAGATATGTAACATTTGGCGAAGATGTCGTTTTCGAAGCAAGAAATGTTACTGAGATTGATACCTCCCTTCTTCCCGAAGGTCTTTCGGAGGAAGCTGTTGCTCTTGCCGGCTCGAATTTCATGCAGTACGCAAAGAACTGTATATGGTACGGCCTGAGAATGAACTTCAATTCCTACCTTACTCCCTCATACCTTAAAACAATCCTTAAGCTTGACGAAGAAGAAAATGCTGATATTGTTGCAATATTTGACAAAGTAAGCGGAAAGCTCTGTGAAGCACTCAAAATGCCGCTTTATGCAACAGATGAAACCGAATCAGGCAAAAGTATTGAAGCTTTGGTGCTTGCAAATGGTAATAAGCTTACTGCAAGCAGCTATACAGATTTGATTGATCTTACTATTACATTATATCAGGCTCACTGCGTAGGTGATGAGAACTATCCTATCTATAGCACTGAACTTGATGTTTTTGCAACAGCTCTTTCAGCAGTACTTAATTACGCTCTTGCAGATCTTACACAGGAAGAGTATACAGCAGCTCTTACATATATCTGCACTGCTCTTGAAGTTGATGTTCCTTCCTGGATTATTTCTTTTGCAGGCAGTGGTTTAACCTACTCACAGGGCACCGATCTGCTCATAACGGGCATTGTTATGCCTGTCTTTACAGGCTTTACTGTTGACGGCTCCCCCGCTGATAACAATGTAACACTTCCCGGTTACGGCAAAACTACAGTAAGCAGCGAAGATGGCTTCTTATCAAAAATCAAGAGCTTCTTCCAGAAAATCGCTGAATTCTTCAAAAATATGATGGCTTATTTCAAGAAGCTTTTTACCTGAAAAAACAGCAAAGCTAAAGGCAGTCCTTGTGTCTGCCTTTTATTTTTCAAAGAAAGGAATACATTATGAAACTGGATGATATCAATATTCGTGACCCATTTATACTTTCTGAAAACGGAAAATATTATATGTATGGTACAAGGGGTAAGGGCTGCTGGGCAAGAGAAAAAGAACCCGGAATGGGCTTTGATGTGTACATAAGTGATGATCTTGAAAACTGGAGTCAGCCAAAAGAGGTTTTTGCCGCATCTGATGACTTTTGGGCAACTCACAACTTTTGGGCACCTGAAGTTCACAAATATAACGATAAATTCTATATGTTTGCTTCCTTCAAAAACGCTGAGAGAATGAGAGGCACGCAAATTCTTGTTTGCGACACACCTGACGGCACTTTTGCACCCGTTTCCGACTTTCCTGTTACTCCCGAGGAGTGGATGTCTCTTGACGGTACTCTTTATGTGGACAAAAAAGGACAGCCTCACATTGTTTTCTGCCATGAATGGAGCCAGATAACAAACGGTGAGATCTGCCGTATGCAATTAAGCGAGGATTTAAGCTGTCCGACCGGTGAACCTGTTTCTCTTTGCAAGGGCTCCGATCCATGGTGGGCAAGAAAGAACCACGATAGTTGGGTAACAGACGGTCCGTTCCTGCACAGAGGTGAAAGCGGACGACTTTATATGATATGGTCAAGCTTTACTGCAGACGGATATGTTCAAGCGGTGAGTTATTCCGATAATGATGACATCGACGGAAATTGGAAACATGATCTGCCTCTTCTTGCAGAAAAAGACGGAGGACACGGCATGATTTTCAGGGGCTATGACAATAAGCTCTATCTGGTTCTGCACAGACCGAATAAAAATCCCATGGAAAGACCTGTCCTTACGGAAATTCATGAGATTGACGGACATTTAGAGGTTAAACAATAATTTATCAGTACGCTAATTTATTGTTTATAGAATTATATATATCATCATGTCCCTACGAAAAGCTAAAAACAGGCTGTATCAAAAGCATCTCATCTTGATGTTTTGATACAGCCCTTTGTTTAATATGTTTTAGTATGAAATATGATATTTGCAATATTTAACAGTACTTATACCGTATCCTTTTGCATATAAACTGCCGTTCTTTGTATATAGAGTTTTACCGTTGGAAACAAAATAACTTGTAATATATACTCTGCATGTTCTAAGTGTATTACCAGTAATTTTTATTGTATCATCATATTTTAATCCGGTACCGCTTTTAAGAAGTTTACCGTTTCTGTATATTTTATAATCAAATCTTACGCAACTTTTGAGAATATTGGCCTCATCTGCAAATGCACTTTTAAAAAGATTTGGAAATATACAACCGCTGTTTTCGTATGCAAATTCAAATGCTATTTTTTTGTTACCTTTGATATCATAATAGTCAGTGCGGCTCGTAACCTTATTTGAACTGCTTATATCAGCAATTTTATAATTTGGCGTTGTTGCTGCACTTGCTGTTGGTGCTACGCAAAAGCAACAAGATACCATTAAAATCATTGTTAAAGTTAAGCTGATAAGTCTTTTGATTGTCTTTTTCATTGTAAGTTGTATCTCCTTTAATTGATTTTGTCTGCACACATTTAATATCGCAGTTCAATTCAACAACATGCCTCCTTTTTGATTTTTTTGCAACAAAAATGTGTAGCTTCAACCGAAACTACACATCGAAAAACACATAGCTCCGATTGTCGCCAAACAAAATTCAACATAACTCATCAAGTACGTGTATGCAGAAATAGAGCATCTGTATTTTTACCTAAATAAAAACACACATACTAAAATGAGTTTAAAATTATTTGAATTTTGTTTGGCGTTTTTAGTATAACACAAACTTTAATTAAAATCAATAAAACATATCGAAAAATCTCATTTTTCTTATTTGCAGGTTTTTGGATAATTGATAGTAAATGTTACTATATTTGCTCTTTAGTTGTAATTTTAATAAACAATTTAATATCTATTTGTGTGCCAGGCTTTCAGTGATTAAAAAAAGACAAACTAACAATTATTGCTTACTCTGTCATATCATAAAAACAGGCTGTATCAAAAGCATCTCATCTTGATGTTTTGATACAACCTGTTTTTTTATTTATATTAATTAATACTTCTTTCTTGCTGTATAGCCTGTATGAAGGATCTCATGAGCCTTATGGCTGTTGGGTTCACCGAAGAACTCAGCATAAACAGCTTTTACATCAGGATTGAGATGAGACTTTCTGACAGGAAGATTCTTGTCATCCTCATAAAGTCCTGCTGCACGAATAGCCTTAACATCATAATTGTTAATTACTGCTGCGGGCTGAATGGGCTGACCGCCACCGTTTACACAGCCGCCGGGACAAGCCATAACTTCGATAAAATCATAGGACTTCTCGCCTGCCTTGATCATATCAAGAAGCTTACCTGCGTTTGCAGTACCGGATACAACAGCAACCTTAATTTCATTGCCTGCGATTGTGTAAGAAGCTTCTTTTATGCCTGCTGTACCTCTGACATCGGAGAACTCAAGCTTCTCAAGCTCTTCACCTGTAAGGGTTTCATAAGCAGTACGCAGAGCAGCTTCCATAACACCGCCTGTAGCACCAAATATTGTACCTGCACCTGAGCCAAGACCAAAGGGAGCATCAAACTCGCCATCGGGAAGCATATTGAACATAATACCCGCTTTCTTGATCATTCTTGCAAGCTCACGAACAGTGATAACTGCATCAATATCTGCAAGGCCTTCAACTGCTGTATGATCAAGTCTTTCAGCCTCAAACTTCTTAGCTGTACAGGGCATTACACTGACAACAAAAATATTCTTGGGATCAATGCCTGCCTTCTGAGCATAGTATGTCTTTGCAACGGAGCCGAACATACCCTGAGGAGACTTACAGGATGAAAGATTGGGGATCATATCAGGATGGTAATGCTCGCAGTACTTGATCCATCCGGGTGAACAGGATGTGATAAGAGGAAGATTCTCTTTCTTTGTATATCTGCCGATGAACTCTGTAGCTTCTTCCATAATTGTAAGGTCTGCTGCAAAGTTTGTATCAAACACCTTATCAACACCAAGAGCACGGATAGCGGAAACCATCTTGCCTGTAACGATTGAACCGATAGGCATACCGAATTCTTCACCAAGACCAACTCTTACTGCGGGAGCTGTCTGTACAAGAACAACCTTTTCGGGGTCGTTGATAGCGTCAAATACTTTTTGTGTGTCATCTCTTTCTGTAAGAGCACCTGTGGGACAAGCTGTGATACACTGACCGCAGGAGATACAAGCAACATCACCAAGACCGTAGTTAAATGCACAGCTGATATTGGTGTCAAAACCTCTGTCGTTAGCACCGATAACTGCTACGCCCTGGTTCTTTTCACAAACTGCTACACAACGACGGCAGAGAATACATTTTTCATTATCTCTTGACATATGTGATGCAGATGCATCAATGTCATACTTATTTGTAACACCTGCAAAAGCATAAGTATCTTCAATACCGTAATCAGCACAAAGCTGCTGAAGCTCGCAGTTGCCGCTTCTTACACAGGAAAGACACTCTTTCTTGTGGTCAGAAAGGATGAGTTTAAGAGTAGTTTTTCTTGCTTCGATAACTTTGGGAGTATTTGTAAAAATTTCCATACCCTCGTTAACGGGGAATACACAAGCTGCAACAAGGCTTCTTGCACCCTTAACCTCAACAACACAGATACGGCAAGCACCGATTGCATTAATTTCTTTGAGGTAGCAAAGAGTAGGAATGTTAATTCCTGCTATGCGGGCAGCTTCAAGGATTGTACTGCCAGCGGGAACGGTATAGTCATTACCGTTGATTTTAATATTAACATCAGCCATTTTATCCGTTCCTCCTTATTTCTTGATAATTGCGCCGAACTTACATTTTTCAATACAAGCACCGCACTTGATACATTTTGCAGTGTCAATAACATGAGGATTCTTAACAGAACCTGAAATTGCACCTACGGGACATACTCTTGAACAAGCAGTACAACCCTTACACTTATCTTCAATAATGCTGATAGTAAGAAGATTCTTACAAACGCCTGCAGGACACTTCTTGTCAACGACGTGAGCAACATACTCATCACGGAAACGCTGATATGTTGAAAGCACGGGGTTGGGAGCTGTCTGACCGAGACCGCAAAGAGAGTTATCCTTGATATAATGACAAAGTCTCTCCATCTCGTCAAGGTCTTCAAGGGTACCGTTGCCGTTTGTAATCTTTTCAAGAATTTCGTAAAGTCTCTTTGTACCGATACGGCAGGGAGTACACTTACCGCAAGACTCGTCAACAGTGAACTCAAGGAAGAATTTAGCAATATCAACCATACAGTCGTCTTCGTCCATAACGATAAGTCCGCCTGAACCCATCATTGCACCCTGAGCAACAAGGTTGTCATAGTCGATTTCAATATCGAGCATTGATGCAGGGATACAACCGCCCGAAGGTCCGCCTGTCTGAGCAGCCTTAAACTTCTTACCGTTGGGAATGCCACCACCGATAACTTCTACGATCTCACGAAGAGTTGTTCCCATAGGAACCTCAACAAGACCTGTGTTGTGGATCTTACCACCGAGAGCGAATACCTTTGTACCCTTTGACTTTTCTGTACCCATTGTATTGAAGAACTCAGCACCGTGGAGAATGATCTGAGGAACGTTTGCAAAAGTTTCAACGTTATTCTCTGTTGTGGGCTTGCCGAAAAGACCCTTAACTGCGGG
>CAYVTA010000036.1:17657-18031 GCA_964454355.1 uncultured Eubacteriales bacterium
GGGTAAGGAGGTCTGGGACGAGGCTCGCCACGATTGCCTTCGATAGAAGTCATAAGAGCTGTTTCCTCACCGCAAACGAATGCACCTGCACCAAGACGAATAAACAAATCAAAATCAAAACCTGTACCGAAAATGTCTTTACCGAGAAGTCCATATTCTCTTGCATCATCGATAGCCTTCTGAAGACGAGCAACAGCGATAGGATACTCTGCACGAACATATACATAACCCTCAGATGCACCTGTTGCATAGCCGCAGATTGCCATAGCTTCAACAAGACAATGGGGGTCACCTTCAAGAACGGAACGGTCCATGAATGCACCGGGGTCACCTTCGTCAGCGTTACATACAACATACTTCTGACCCTTAGGCTG
>CAYVTA010000037.1:0-17680 GCA_964454355.1 uncultured Eubacteriales bacterium
CAACAGTTCCCACAACAGAGCCTGCAACAGTTCCCACGACAGAGCCTACAACAGTACCGGCAACAGAGGGACCTACGGAAACACCTACTGCAGAGCTTATAACAAAGACTGACAGTACACTTGTTGTTGACAATGAAAACAGTTACATAAGCATTGCCGAAG
This sequence comes from uncultured Eubacteriales bacterium, assembly GCA_964454355.1. Classification (GTDB taxonomy): domain Bacteria; phylum Bacillota; class Clostridia; order Oscillospirales; family Acutalibacteraceae; genus UBA1081. The sequence continues at coordinate 163 of CAYVTA010000037.1, forward strand.
GCTCAAAGGTTAATGAAATACTTGCACAGATCGAGAATGAAGATGTTAAGATTCTTGATGCAGATGGCAATGAGCTTGCTGCGGATAAGCTTGTCGGTACAGGTTGTACTGTCAAGGTTGGCGATACACTTACATACACATTTATTGCACCTGCTGATGTAGACGGCAATGGTAAAGCAACTGCTGCCGATGCAAGACTTGCTCTTCGTTCTGCAGCAAAGTTGGATGAGCTTGAAGGTGTATACGCAATTGCGGCAAATGTTGACGGTAATGAAAAGATTACTGCGGCTGATGCAAGAATGATTCTTAGAAAATCAGCAAAGCTTTCCTAATTGCTAAATAAGAAAAATTCCTCGGAAACGGGGAATTTTTTTGTTTAAAACCGTATTGTTTTGTTATGCTATTATTGTTAGGTAAAATTGCTTGACAAATTTGAAAAATTGCATATAATATAATGGTGTTGTTGAGATAAATTATTTCCCTTTTAAAGACTATAACGGAAAGAGTAGTTCGGAATGTGAGATCCAAGAGAACTGAAGGTTATACTCTTGCAGCTGTGAGCGAACACACTTGTTTCGGTGTTTATTTGGGTGTACCGTATAAGTCAGCTTTCGTTCCAATTCAGGGACGGAGCTTTTTTTGATATTTGATATTAATGAGTAATTTCACCAATTATATATTATATGACAGGAGATTGACTGTGATGGAAAAAATAAATTATTGCGGCGAGGCTCGTGAAAATCTGACATCGGGTACGCTTGCCGATGAATCGGAGACAACAACACAGTGCGTAAGCAAAAAGAGTTTTGATATTGATGTTGATAACGTTGCAAATCTTGCAAAGCTTAAGCTTACTCAGGAAGAGAAAATCTCCATGAAGTCTGAGTTGATGGCTATTATTGATTTTGCGGACAAGCTCGCAGAAATTGATACGCAGGGGGTTGATATTACTGCACACATCGTAACTATTAATAATGTTTTCAGAAACGACGAAGTTACAAACAAATCTAACCGTGATGAGCTTCTTGCAAATGCTCCCACTAAGGTTGACGGATATATGACCGTCCCCAAAACCGTTGAATAAGGAGGAAAAAGTTAAATGAAAATCGTAGATTTAAGTTTAAAAGAGCTTTCGGAAAAGCTAAAAATCAAAGAAGTTTCCTCCGTTGAAGCAACCAAGGCATATTTTGATGAAATTGATGCTGTTGACGAAAAAATCGGTGCATATTTAAGACTTACTCAAGAGGTTGCACTCAAACAGGCACAGGAAGCAGATAGAATTATTGCTCAAGGGAATGCTTCTGTGCTTACTGGTATTCCTTACGGTATGAAGGATAACATCTGCACAAGGGGAAGTATTACTTCCTGTGCATCAAAAATGCTGGAAAACTTTAATCCTCCATATGATGCATTTGTTACAAAGAAAATGAACACAGAAAACGCAGTTATGCTGGGCAAAACAAATATGGATGAATTTGCAATGGGTTCAACTACTGAAAATTCAGCATTTAAAGTTACGAGAAATCCTGTTGATACTGCCAGAGTGCCCGGCGGCTCCTCCGGTGGCTCCGCTGCTGCTGTTGCTGCAAAAGAAGCGGTTTTTGCACTGGGCTCCGATACGGGCGGTTCTATTCGACAGCCTGCTGCATTCTGCGGTGTTGTGGGACTTAAACCCACATACGGCACTGTTTCCAGAAACGGTTTAGTTGCTTTTGCATCGTCTCTTGACCAGATAGGGCCTCTTACAAGAAATGTTGAAGATGCGGCAATTGCAATGAATGCCATTGCAGGTTATGATTGCCTTGATTCCACATCTGTCAACAGAGAATACGGTGATTTTACATCGGATATGAAAAAAGGGGTAAAGGGCATGAAAGCGGCTCTCCCCAAGGAGTATTTCGGAGAAGGTATTAATCCGGAAGTCAAGGATGCTGTTCTCTGCTGTGCAAAAGAATTTGAAAAGATGGGTGTTGATATTCAGGAGGTTTCAATTCCTGCAATGGAATATGCTCTTCCTGCATACTATGTTATTTCTTCATCGGAGGCTTCATCCAATCTTGCAAGATTTGACGGTGTCCGCTATGGTTACCGTTCCGAAAACTATGAGGATATGGATGAGCTTTATAAAAACACAAGAAGTGAAGGCTTCGGCAGAGAAGTCAAGCACAGAATTATGTTGGGTTCTTTTGCTCTTTCCTCCGGTTACTATGATGCTTATTATAAAAAGGCTCTCCAGGTAAGAACACTCATAATTAATGATTTTAATAAAATTTTTGCAGACAATGATTTTATAATTTCTCCCGTTGCTCCAACGACAGCATATAAAATAGGCGAAAAAACGGCAGATCCCGTTGAAATGTATTTAGGCGATATCTATACTGTTCCGGTAAATATTGCCGGACTTCCTGCAATTTCAATGCCTTGCGGCAGAGATAAAGAGGGTATGCCTATCGGTATGCAGCTTATCGGTAAAGCGTTTTCGGAGAATACACTTATAAGAGCCGGCTGGGCTTATGAAAATATGAAGTAAGGAGGCGGTTGACATGAATATGATAAAAGATTATGAAATGGTCATAGGGCTTGAGGTTCATTGTGAGCTTGGAACAAAGACAAAAATATTCTGCGGCTGTCCCACGACCTTCGGAGCTGAGCCGAATACGCAGTGCTGTCCCGTTTGTATGGGAATGCCGGGAACGCTTCCCGTGCTTAATGAACAGGTTGTTGAGTATGCAATAAAAGCCGGTATGGCAACAAATTGTACAATTGCCGGATATTCAAAACAGGACAGAAAAAATTATTTTTATCCCGATTTGCCGAAAGCTTATCAGATATCACAGTACGATCTGCCTCTTTGCGAAAACGGTTGGCTTGAAATTGAAAACGAAAACGGCACAAAAAGGATAGGAATTACAAGAATCCACATTGAAGAGGATGCTGGTAAGCTCGTCCATAATGACAGATACGGTACCATGGTTGACTGTAACCGTTGCGGTGTACCGCTTATTGAAATCGTTTCCGAACCGGACATAAGAAGTGCACAGGAAGCTGTCGCTTACTTTAAAAAGCTTCGTGCCGTAATTCTTTATACCGGAATATCGGACTGCAAAATGCAGGAGGGGTCAATGCGTTGTGATGTCAACCTTTCAGTCAGAAAGAAAGGAACGGATAAATTCGGAACAAGAACGGAAATGAAAAATCTCAACTCGTTTACCTTTATTCAGAAGGCTATAGAGTATGAATATAAGCGACAGGTTGAAGAAATCGAAAACGGCGGTGTCATCATTCAGGAGACAAGACGTTATGACCAAGCAAGCGGAAAAACCTTCTCAATGCGAAAAAAAGAGGATGCTAACGACTATCGTTATTTCCCTGATCCAGACCTTGCTCCCATTGTTATGCCTGAATCAAGGCTCAATGAGCTTAAGGCTTCAATTCCCACACTTCCCGATGAGAGAAAAAAAGTGTATGTAGAAAAGTATGGTCTTACAGCTTACGATGCGGAGCTTATCACAAGCGATATGACAACTGCTGATTACTTTGAAGACGCAGTTTTAAATACAAAGTATCCCAAGATACTTGCAAATATCATTATTTCGGAAATAATGAAGCTTTATGATGCGGATGAAGGGATGATGCTCATTGAGCCTCTTCATCTTTCTCAAATCGCTGATATGCAGGGCTGCGGTGAAATTAACAGTTCCGTAGCAAAGAAAGTTGTTAAGGCTCTTTGGGATAAGGATGAAGATGCCTGCGAATACGTTAAAAAGAATGACCTCGGGCAGATAAATGATGAAAATCTCCTTTATTCGATTATTGGCGATGCCATTGCAAAGAATCCTAAATCCGTTGAGGATTATAAAAAGGGTAAAGTTGCAGCTGCAAAGGCAATTATGGGACAGGTTATGTCAGCAACTAAAGGTCGAGGTAATCCTATTTTAATTGAAAAGCTTCTTAACGAAGCACTTGAGGTGTTGAAATGATGCGAAAAATATTCATTTTAACAGTTACACTGTTGTCGGTTTTAATAATGCCGACAACGGCTTTGGCTGCTTCCGGTGATTCTTACACTATTGATAAGGTTAACATTACTGCGGATTTGAGAAGTGATGGTAGTGTGTTGATTGCAGAGGAATGGACTGTAACTGTTGCACAGGGATGCGATGATTGCTTTATTCGTGAAATTGATATTATAGATGACAATTTTGAGCATATTTCCGGTGTTACTGATGTGTCTGTGTCTCTAGACGGTAATATTTGTATACAGGAGATGGGGGATACATTAAAAAACGGTACTTATTTCTTTGAACAGGAATCGGACAGATATTCCGTAGTGTGGTATATACCGGAAGCCGGAACTCATACTTTTTCTTTAAGGTATGTTCAGACGGGGGCTGTAAAGCTTTATAAAAACAGAGCTTATTTCTATTTCAGAGCTGTAAATGAGGACAGCAATCTTATATGCAGGAATATTTCAGTCTCGGTTAATACTCCTGAAAATTGCTTTTCCGAAGAGTTTGAAATTCTTGATTCAGGCACTCTCGCAGGAGGAAAATCTGACGGAAATGTTACTTTTACTGCTGCAAACACAGCCGGACTTGTGAAATTCGGAATATCAATGCCGGCAGATTTGTTTGATTCTTCAAAGCTTACGGTGATCGTTGATGATAACAGAGCAGAAACAGCATTTGCCGTGATAATCATAATCATTCTTGTCATCGGAGTAGCTTACTGCATATATTTTTCACTCAACCATAAAAAAATCCTGCTTAAACGCAGATTGAAACGGTGTAAAGAGAACCCTCTTTCCGAGAACAGCGAAAAAGTGCAAAGGGAAGTATTTGCAAGTATAAGCCCCGCAGCGTTGATTAATTCCGTACTTGACGGATACATAAACAAATCTGACTTTTTTACCGTTACTGTTCTCGAACTTGTAAAAAGAGGTTATATAAAAGCATCTGCCGAAGGCTTTACGGCACAGGAGGTTTCCGATACCGACTTCTGTCGCAGAAAACTTGACAAAAACGAGAAAAGAATTGTTCGGCTTTTCTCTTCGGGCAGATGGAACGAACTTATTACTTCGCCTAAAATATTTTTTGATGAAGTCGAGGCTTTTTATGAGAATGTCGGTTATATTTCTCCGTTTGCTGACTTTACTGTAAAGGGCAAAAAGCTTATTGCTCGATGTTTTGAATTGAGATTGAGTGCAAAACGGTTTGACGCTGTTACGCCTGAAGAAATTTCAGACGATTTTTTCAAAAACAGCACTCATACTGTGGGGGAGCTTGTTATTGCTCTTATAAATGAGTATGATTTGTCCGAAAATGAGAATTTTGAAAAGCCATCAACCGAAAACTTCAGATATAATATGTTTATGTTCAGAGATGTCTATGATGAAGGTGCTAAACGGACATCAGAGCTGAATGAAGCACGTAAACAAACAAAAAAGAAAATTGGTGATCACAGATGATTACGATTTTGAGTAAAATCTTTTTAAAAAATACAGATAGTATGTCTGACAGTAAAAAAAGAAGTGCCTACGGAACACTTTGCTGCTGTGTGGGAATTTTTCTTAATATCATCCTTTTTGCAATAAAGTATTTTGCAGGTATTCTCAGCGGTTCTATTGCAATTACTGCCGATGCTTTTAATAACCTTTCAGATGCAGGATCTTCTGCAATAACTTTAGGCGGAATACAGTTTGCAAATAAAAAACCTGATCCCGAGCATCCTTTCGGTCATGGCAGAGTAGAATACCTTTCCGCACTTGCCGTTTCTGTTATTATTATGGTCGTTGGTGTTGAACTGTTTTCCTCATCCGTTGAAAAAATCAGAAATCCCGAGCCGGTTGAAGCGAGTGTTGTTTCAATCGTCATTCTTGCTTTTTCTGTGCTTGTCAAAGGCTATATGTTTTTTTATAACAGAAAGATAGGCAATGATATAAATTCCTCCGGAATGAAGGCTACTGCTGTTGACTGTATAGGTGACAGCATTGCTACTACCGTGGTCCTTATTTCAACTGTGGTTTCGTATTTTACAGATATTCGGATCGATGGCTGGTGCGGTATTTTTGTTTCATTGTTCATTTTGTATGCCGGTTTTAATTCCGCTAAGGAAACGATAACTCCATTGTTAGGCTCTCCTCCCGAAAAAGAGCTTGTGGATGAAATCGCAAATGTTGTTCTCTCTTATGAGAAAGTTGTCGGTATTCATGATTTGATAGTTCATGATTACGGTCCCGGAAGACTTGTGGTGTCACTTCATGCCGAAGTCAACGGCAAAGAAGACATATATTCATTACATGATGAGATAGATAATATTGAACGCAGATTGTCACGGGAGCTTAACTGCCTTGCAACCATACATATGGATCCTGTTGAAGCTGATAATGAAGCAGTATCATTAATGAGAGAACAAGTCTCTCAAATCGTAAGCGAAATTGACAGCGGTATTTCTATTCATGATTTCAGAATGGTTCCGGGAAATACCCACACAAATTTGATTTTTGATGCAGTTGTTCCTTTTAGTGTGAAGCTTTCTGAAAAGGAAATAAAGGAAAAAATTACACGTGCTGTAACGGAAAAAATCGAAAAAACTTTCTGCGTGGTAACGATTGACAGCCCTTTTGTTTAATTTTAGGTTGACATTTTGCAATTTATAATGTACATTTATATATTGAGGAGGAATTCTTGATGAAAAAATCAATTTTACTTTTAATAACCATTATTATGGTTTCTATGTTTAGTGTAACAGCATTTGCAGCAGAATCTAAGTTGGGCTATGAGTCCGCTTATGATGCAGATACAAATCAGGTTAGCGTTTCCGTTTATGTTGAAAATCCCGGTGCTTTGGAAGCTGCTGATTTCAGACTCGGCTATAATGAGTCTGAATACGAATTTGTTGAAACTACAAATGAAAGCACTATCAGCGATTTGATGATGGTTTCAGGTAAGGCTGTTACAGATACCGGTCTTGCCACCTGTTCGGTAATCTTTACGGAGCATTGTGAGGATAGCTATCTTGTTGACGGTAAGCTCCAGCTTGTTACATTTGTGTTCACTCCCGTTACTGAAGACTACGATATAAATAATTTCTGTTTCTGGGTTTATTCTTATGAAGTTGACGGCTCGGATATTTCACATTCATTTGCATCCGTAGGTCCTACTTCTTTGAAAAACGGCAAAACAGATGATGTAACTGTTGCTGATTACATTGATAGTGTTGATAATGAAGACAGTGACAAATCTTCATCGAGCGGAACAAAATGGTATGTTTATGTTATTGCTGTTGTTTTGGGTATCGGTGTCGTTGCAGGCGTTGCGATAATTGCCGTTAAAAACAATAAGGATTCTGAAGGTGAAAAGGATAAAAAATCAGAAGATGAATCTTCAGAGCAAAACGGCTAATACAATAATGCGGGGTGTTTGAGGTTTTTTCGGCATCCTGCTTTTGACGTATTTCAAGACAGTAAAAAATAATGATGACTGTGAAATATAAGAGTTTTTTATTCTTTAACGGAACTAAAAAAATATATTTATATATTATAATATAGTTTGCTATATTTGTGATTAAATAATCGGAAGAGTGAGAGAAAATGAAAAGGACATCAGCGTTAATATTGACTTTGCTGTTTTGTCTGTTGATGCCCCTGTCGGCATTTGCCGATGATGTTTACATAATTGAAGACGGTGAAGATGATTTTATTGCCGTGGTGGAAACTACCACAGCGGCGGAGACTGAAACAACTACAAAATCCTCCGATGAAAATGTTTTAGGTATGGATACAGACTCTATCGGTGAGTATATAAACGGAATTGCGGACAAGCTTAGCGGCGGTGTTGATTCTGTGTTGGGAGGTCTTGATGACTTCGACTTTAACTTTGATTTTGGAAACAGCAACAGTACAGATGAAGAAACTGCAGCCTCTACAACAATTTCCGGTATTCAGGCGGCTGAGTATACTCAGGCTAATCAGTCAAGCTCAATGACAACATATCCCAATTCGGAAAATAACGGACAGCAGAATCAGGAGACTGTAGGTGAAACAACAACTCAGTCCTCTGCACTACAGGAGGAAGAACTTCCTTCGGTGCTTATTATTAACAATACAAACGGTAATTCAAACACTGTTTCCGGCAGTACACTTACAATACTTGTGTTTGTTGCGGCTGTTGTACTGCTTGTGCTTGTTGTGATTATCGTTCTTATTGTAATGACAAGAAAAACCGAATTTAATTCGGCAGTTAAAAGCAAGTCTACTTTACCTACCGTTGAAAGACCTAGTGCATTGGCACAATTTATAGAGGATGATATTCCGGACGACGGTAAGGATTACAGCGATATTGCATATTGGAATAAATAATTTCGGAGCAGATGATTTATGAAAAGAATTAATTGGTTTTCGTTTTTGTTATCCGCTTTGATTCTTATGTCTGCGTGTTTTGTGGGTTCTTCTGCTGAGGGTATCAATCTTGATGAGCTTATCCCTACAACTACAAAGGAAGAAACCACAGTTCAGAGTGACACTTCTGATGATACTTTGACTCAGGTGGATTCATTTCTTCAGGAATTAGGTGTAGGATATCAAATAACAGAAATAATTATTTATATGCAGCAGGGAAATTCCTTCGCCGACTGGGTTGAGGAAAAGTATGGTGACAGCGTAGATATTCCTGAATCTATCAGAGAAATGTCTACTGCAGAGCTTGTTCTGTATTTAATGGGAAGTGCACTTGATACGGAGACAACAACCGAAAGCTCAGGTGACAGCTATATTTCCCTGTTCCCCGAAGATGAATCGGATGATGATTCTCAGTCTTCTGATGACGGTATTTCAACTACTGTAAACACGGAAGAAACAACAGTGATTAAAAATGATTTGAATGCAGGTCTGTATACAACAGGCGATGTAAATTCAGACGGCAAAATCACGTCACTTGATGCAAGGCTTGTTCTCAGAGCTGCATCTAAGCTTGAGAGCCTTTCAGCTGTTGAAGCTTCTGCTGCTGATGTTAACGGTGACGGCGTAATTACAGCAAAGGATGCACGAAGCATTTTGAGATACAGTGCTAAATTAACAACAGGCTTCTGAGCTGTTCTTTAATAATGAAGGAGAATGTTTATGAAAAATAGCCTTCGGAAAATTTTAATAATGTTAGTGACGGTTATCTTAACCTTGAGTGTGCAGGTGTCCGTCAGTGCAATTGATTTGGGAGAGAATCTCAACTGGGATGCTGTTACTGATCTTATAGGTCAGATTTTTCCCGATACTACAACTACTGCTGAAAATCCTGAAAATACAACCGCCGATTCTGAAACAACTACCGCTGACGGCGGTGAAAACAGCGGCAATGAAGATTCCAGCAATGCTGTAAGCAGCAGCGGTTCGAGTTTGGCTCCTTCAAATCAGGAAGAGGTATCTGCAAGTGAGACGCAGCCTTCTACTGTGTATTATCCTGTTGCTACTACAGCTTATGATGACAGTAATATTGCCGTAACAACCACTGAACCTGCAGGTGATGAGGAAGAAGATTCATCTCTTTCTTTTGATTCATCACTTTCAGCACTTCTTGAGGATGATTCAGCGGCAGTCATTATTCAGACTCCCACAGAGAGTTATACTATTGAGGGACTTATTGTTCAGAATGATAATAAGACTGAGGATAAGTTTACATGGCAAATAGGTGCGCTTATTGCAGCAGCAGTGCTTTTTGTAATACTTCTTGCTCTTATTGCAGCACTTTTGATTCAGAACTCAAAAAAGAAAAAAGAAGAGGCTGAATTAAACGGGCCTTATGGTGAAGGCAATAAAAATGATGGGGCAGTTCCCGTTGAAGTTATGACTCCCGAACGAATTGCTGAGCTTTTAGGCAGTGCGGCCGGCAGAAATGTATCTTCCGGTTATGAAGGAATATCCGATTTTGATAGGATGTCCGGTGAAGAAACTGCTGCGGCAATAAAGGCTGCTGCACTTATGGGACAGCTTTCACATTCTTATTCCGATCCCATTCTCAGAAAGTATACTGATGAGCCCGTTATGATTTCTCCATCTTCTACTCCGTTGCCTGATATAGATGCGGCAACAGTTGCTGATATACTTGAAGCTACTGATTATATGCTTGATGATATGAATCCGGATGAAAAGTACGCAAAGTATTCTGACGGTGGAGAAAGTACGCTCGCTACGCCTGAAAATATCAATATAAACGGCAGAATATGCCCTGATTGCGGTAATGATGTTCCCGTTGATGATGTTTTCTGCCACAATTGCGGAACTTATATAGGTTGATTTTGTGCCGGAGCTGCATGATGTTGCGGTTCCGGCATTTTGGTTAGGCTCCGGGCAGTCTAAAGGAGGATTTTTTATTATGAATAAAGCAAAAGCAATTTTTGCTGCTGTTATCGTGGTTGCTGTAGCAGGAGCTTCAGCTGTATTTTGGCAGTTAAATGAAAAAGGTATAATAGGAAACGAAGAGGAAACTACAACTGCATATTCAGCAGATTCCGAGGTGAATACAAAGGCATCTGAAATAAACAATGAGAATAAAGATACTGAAAACAGTAATACTGTGACGGAAAGCACTGCTGCACTGGATGATAAGAACACAACAGTATCTTACGACACAAAAAATGAGGATATAAATGAATTTTTATCTGTTTTTTCCAAGGTTTATTTTTCAGAGGACAAGGCTTATTCTCAGAGTGATTATGATACATATGAGCTTATCCGTTTTGCTTATTCTGTTACATTGATGAATAACAGCTCTGCAGTGACGCTTGCACGTGTTGATGATGAAATAGGCTACTACCACAAAATCAGTGCCGATACAGTTAATGAAGTGCTTGAAAAGTATCTGGGGGTAACTGTTGAAAAGAAAAGCGTTTACACAGAGAAAACATACTCGTTCTTTAAGTATTCTGAAGGCTGTTTCTATTCTCCTGCTGCTGACGGTATAGGTTATGTAAATACAACCATTTCAGACTCTGTGACAGAGATTGATAATATTCTTTATGTTGATTTTACCGTGTATGCTTCAGGCGTTACTACGGACATGACAAGTCAGCAGGCAAGACGTGCAAGCAGCGATAACTACGCTGTAGGAAGTGCAAAAATTGATGTTAGCGACGGCAAATTTACACTCATTTACTATGAAATAGAGCAGTAACCTGCTTATGGAAAATATTTTAGACAAATGTCAAATTGCAAATTTTGAATCAAAGAAAGTTTGTGTATTATCACGAATAAAAAGTGTTGAATTGACTTGCCTGATGTGATATTATAAGTATGTTCTTGTCAATACGACGGACGAGAAAATAATATACATTATTCAGGAGGAAATTTGAGATGACTAAAAATCTTAAGACACTTATTTGTTGTATTCTTACACTTGCACTTGTAGGCGCTACTGTTGTTTTTGTATTTGCCGGCAATGACAGCGTTGCTGTAACAGAGGCTGAGACAGGTACAGAAGTTGAATCTGTAGTTGAGGTTGAGTCTGAACCCGAGTCAGAAGCATCTTCCATCGTTATTGGTGACGTAAACGGTGATGGTGAAATTACAGCTAAAGATGCTCGTCTTGCTCTTCGTATTTCTGCTAAACTTGATGTTCCCACTGCAGATCAGAAGGTTGCTGCTGATGTAAACGGTGACGGTGATGTTACAGCAAAGGACGCAAGAAGCATCCTCAGATATTCAGCAAAGCTTGACACAGCATTTGCTGCATAATCAGAGTTTTTGAATCAGATTTTAAACAGAGCGGAGTTATCTGCTCTGTTTTTTTATATATAGGAAATTGCTCGCTTTTGTGAGCAATTTGCTTATATCAAGAAACACCTTCACCTCAAGATTTGGGGCTGGGAGTTGATAAATCGTAAGATTTTTTCTTACTTTAAATATCACTGTATTTTTTGCACCACTGGCTGACGGCTTGTTTTTCATATTTTTCGGGCATTTCTGAAAACACTTTTTTTGAGAAATTATTTCTTGCGAGAGTTTTTGCGGCGTTTGCAACAACCGGAAGCTTTGGAATCACTTTTATGATTTTCTGAATGATATATGATGCGTTGAATTGTGTTTCGGAATCGAAGGAAAGCTCCTTTTGACTTAACAGCTCCTTTTCCAGAATATAATCTATGTCATCAGCAGTCAGTTGAGATGCAAGCTCACGCAGTTTGTCCGCCATTACAAGATTGCAGCCTATCTTATTGAAATAGTCTTTTTGATATTTCCATAGTGTTTCACAAGTAAAAATAGAATTTCTGTCAGCAATTACTGCATCGGCAAGCAATTTTCCGGCTCTTATACTGTTTGCAATGCCTGAACCCGTTATGGGAATTGTCATAGATGCACTGTCACCTACTGCGGCATAGCCGTCGGCAATAATCAGCGGCAATGTCCTTCCTAACGGGATTCTTTCCACGTTTCCGCCCCTTACAATTTCGTTGCCTATTCCCGGATTGTCATTTTTTAAATCATTTACGGCGTCTTCTATGTTTTTATCTGTAAGCTCAGTGCCGAATCTTCCAACAAGAATGTCAAAATAATCCTTGTGTGACACAACCCATGAGATTCCTGGCAGTCTCATATGAAAAAAGTGTACGGTATAGCGATTCTCGGGGTTTACGGGAGATTTTCTTTTGTAGTATGCTCTGTAAACGGTAAAAATATTGTTGTCTGCAAAATCATTTTGAATTGAAAATTTACTCGGAAGCAAGCTTCTTACGGGAGAATCAATTCCTCCTCCGTCAATTACAAGGTCGGCAAAAACGGGAATATATTTGTCCCATTTTTTTATTATTACTCCGATAACTTTGTTGGAGTCAGTTAACGGACTTATAACTTGAGTGTCAAATCTGAATTTAACGCCCTTTTTCTGTGCGTAATCTACAAGATAAGCTATCAGATACTTTCTGTCCATTAGACAGTTTGTGCCGTCACTGCTGTCAGGCATAGTTATTCTTACGGTTTTTGCAGGGTTTGTGTATGCAACGGGCAATGCCTGCTCATATTTGTTTGCAGGAGGTCTTGGGATGCCCGCATCATCAAAACAGGTTATTCTGAATGGGTCGCACCAGTCGTATCCTAACTCCCTGCACTTTTTCTTTTCAAAAACAGTAACATCATAGCCTTTTTCCGCAAGAATTGCAGCAGCAGTGACAGCTCCGTGTCCGGCTCCTACTACGATGATCTTTTTTTTCATATGATACCCACCTCATTGTTGTTTCTATATATAAAATATGGTCAAGATTAGAAGAACTAATAATAAATTTAACAAAAAAATTGATATGTATACAGAATAATTGTTGCAATTTAAGAAAAAGCGTGTTATAATATGGTCATTGTGAAATACATTGGAGAGGAGTTTTAGATTTGGCTGATAATAATGCAACGCAGAAACAGCTCGAAGGACTTAATACCGATTATGTCTATGAAAACCGAAGATATGTCGGCAGAAAAGAAACCGTAGGTTTTGTTCTTTGGGATGCAGCTCAAAGCTTTAACATTGATAAATATTCCGACCGTTTTATAACTAACATCGTTCAGGTTGACTTGTCACTTCAGATGATTGAACAGACAATCAACGGTATATGGGATATTGTAAACGATATTTTTATGGGAGCGATGGTTGATAAAACCCGTACTCGTTGGGGTAAGTTCAGACCCTATCTTTTAGCTCTTGCCGTTCCCGGACTTATAGGAACTTGTCTTTACTGGCTTATGCCTCTTATTTTTACAGACAGAACCTCAATGGATATCACAAAATTCGTATTCTATGTTCTGCTTGCTTTTATCAGAGAAGGTATCGGAACATTCCAGACTATTGCAAGAAACGGCCTCTTATCGACGATAACGCCGCATCCGGTCGATCGAACGAGACTGATTACCTTGGCGAACTTTGCTTCGGGTACTTTCGGAGAAAAGCTTCCCGAACAGATTACAACCGTTATTCTTGATATTATTGATAACAGCACCTTTAAGACATCAAAGAATACACTTTATTTGACAACATTTGTTGGTATGGGTATATTTACAACTTTGGTTTCCAGCGGTATGTCAATGTGGTTCTTTATGAACTCAAAAGAACGAATTATGCAGTCGGTTGAATCACCGGATATTATGCAAGGTGTTAAATCGATTGTCAATAACAAGCCTATTCTTTTGATTACTCTATCTGATTTCTTGGGCGGTTTCAGTATCGGCGGAAGTAAGAGTGACTATTACATAGACGTTCTTCATTTTGCATCAATGACAATGGTAACAGGTATTGCGGCAGCTCCCATCAGCCCCATTTCATATGCATATGTTCCCTTCTTAAGAAGACATTTCTCCAGCCGTTTCTTGTATATCGGCAGTAACTACATTTCACAAATCCTTAACTTCTTTGTATTCTTTGTTGGCTGTATCGGCATGAACTGGAAGACAAAGAAGGGCGGCTTCTATCAGAACACCGTCGCAATGATTATAATTATGTCAGTTTACGAGCTTATTTGGACATTGTTCTATGGCACAAAGTCTGTTATCGGTACAGAAATGTACAATGAAGCAATGGACTATTGCGAATGGAAGAATGGTTACCGTACAGAGGCTATGACATCTGTTGCGAAAGATATTGCTGCAAAGGTTTCTTCAAAAGTTTCGTCTCTTGTAAGAACTTGGCTTAAGAAGCTTATCAAGTATGATCAGGCTGCTTATGTATCAGGTAAGGAACAGTCAGACAGCGTTAAGTTTTATCTTTTCGCAATGTTTACTATCATTCCTGCTGTTACAGGTCTTTTCGGTATTATTCCGATGCTCTTCTACGATCTTGATGGTAAAAAGAAAGAGCTTATGTACGCAGAGCTTCTTGAAAGACGTGCGGCAATTCAGAAGGTTGCAGATGCGGGTGACAGTGAAGCCCTTGAAGCTGAAAGCAGAAAGCAGCTTGAAAGCATCGAAAAGAAATAAATATGTTTGCTTAAAGCACTTTCCGATTTTTTCGGAAGGTGCTTTTTCTATAAAAAAATGATACTTTAAACATAAATAAATTTTGTAAATGTTTTATGTTGACATCTTTTTAAATAAGGTTATAATAGTTAATAATAATTAATGTAAATGAATTTTTTTCGGAGGTTTTATATTATGAGTGGATGTACACACGATTGCAGCTCTTGCGGTGAAAACTGCTCTGAGAGAAAAACAATACAGCATGAAAAGCTTCACGAGCTTAGTTCTGTTAAGAAAGTTATTGGCGTTGTAAGCGGTAAAGGCGGTGTTGGTAAATCTCTTGTTACATCGATGATGGCTGTTACTCTTAACAGAAGAGGATTAAAAACAGCGGTTCTGGATGCAGATATTACCGGTCCTTCTATTCCTCAGGCTTTTGGTATCCATGAAAGAGCTACCGGTACAAATACGGAGCTTTATCCTGCTGTTTCAAAAACAGGTATCGATATCATGTCTTTAAATCTCCTTCTTGAAAATGAAACTGATCCCGTTGTTTGGAGAGGTCCTGTTATTGCAGGTGTTGTAAAACAGTTTTGGACAGATGTGGTTTGGAAGGATGTTGACTATATGTTTGTTGATATGCCTCCCGGAACCGGAGATGTTCCTCTTACTGTATTTCAGAGTATTCCCGTTGACGGAATTATTATCGTGACTTCTCCTCAAGACCTTGTTTCAATGATCGTTACAAAGGCTGTTAATATGGCTAAGCTTATGAATATTCCCGTTCTTGGTATTGTTGAAAATATGTCTTATTTTGAGTGTACCGAATGCGGTAAAAAACATTTTATTTTCGGAGAGAGCAATCTTGAGAGAATTGCTTCGGCAAATGAAATTCCCCAGATTGCAAGAATCCCTATTGATCCTGATTTCGCATCTCAGGTTGACAGAGGACTTATTGAACTGTTCGAGGGCGATTGGCTTGAAAAAATGGCAGATGCTGTGGAGAATGTGTAATGGAAAAACGTGAAGAGGCAATAGCTCTTTTTGAAAAAGGCTATAACTGTTCTCAAGCGGTTGCCGGAGCATTTTGTGACAAGACTAATCTTGATTTTGATACAATGATGCATATTTCCTCCGTTTTTGGCGGAGGCATGGGCAGACTCCGAGAGGTTTGCGGAGCTGTAAGCGGTATGTTTATAATCACCGGACTTCTTTATGGATATGACAGTCCGGAAGATAATGAAGCTAAAAAGCAATTGTATACTCAAGTGCAGTCATTGGCAATGCAGTTTAAAGAGCAAAACGGAAGCTATGTTTGCAGAGAGCTTTTAGGATTAAACTTGAACGGTGCGGATAGTCCTAAGCCCGAAGATCGCACCGCAGAGTATTACAAAAAACGTCCCTGCAAGGAACTTGTGGGTGATGCGGCTGAAATTCTTGAAAAATTTATTATTCAAAAGGAATTAAAAAATGACATTGCTTGAGATTTTTCTTTTTGCTTTCAATGCGGTAATGCCGATTGTTTTGCTTATTCTGCTTGGATATTTTTTCAGGAAAATTAAACTGCTGAATGACAACTTTTTAAGCGTTGCAAATAAATTTGTATTCAACGCCGCATTGCCGGTGTTGCTGTTTTTTAATGTTTACAACATCGGCGGATTTACTGATATTGAATGGAACACTGTCATTTTTGCATTGGGAGTCATTTTTCTGCTTTTTATTGCAGGACTTGTCTACTGCTTACTTTTTGTGAAGAATAACAAGCAGAAAGGTGTTGTGTGGCAGAGCTTTTTTCGTTCAAATTTTGCAATAATCGGACTGCCATTGGCTCAAGCTTTAGGCGGTGAGCAGGGAATTGCAACGGCAAGTATTTTATCTGCATTTTCAATTCCATTGTTTAATGCACTTGCCGCCGTATCTCTTTCAGTGTTTGTGCCGGCAGATGGTAAAGCTAAAATTAATGTTAAAGATATAATTTTAAGAGTTGTAAAAAATCCTCTTATTATCGGCGTGTTTGCAGGCTTTTTTATTTTGGGCGTGAGGCAGTTTATTCCTACATATTCGTCAGGGGAGCCTGTGTTCTCAATAAAGAATGACCTTTCGTTCCTTTACAAATTCATTGATATGTTCTCGGATATTGCTTCACCCTTGGCACTGATTGTGCTGGGCGGTCAATTTCGTTTTGATGCAGTTAAAAGTCTGAAAAAACAGATTATTCCTGCTACTGCGGCAAGAATAGTATTTGCTCCAGCATTGGGAATAGTCCTTGCAGTTGTTCTGTCTGAATATACTGAATATTTTAACTTTGCTGCAGCACATTACGCCTCATTTGTTGCCCTTTTTGGCTCTCCGGTAGCAGTGTCAAGTGCAATTATGGCACAGCAAATGGATAATGACGGTCAGTTGGCAAATCAGATTTTGGTTTGGACAAGCATTTTTTCTGTGATTACAGTTTTTATCACTGTAGCAGTGCTGAAATATGTTCAGTTGATATAAACAATAATTTATCTGCGATGTAACGGGGACCCCCCGGCGAGGCTTCGCCACACAAAAACAGTCACGCAGGACTGTTTTTGTTCCCCTCCTGTGCTTTTTTAT
>CAYVTA010000038.1:0-17166 GCA_964454355.1 uncultured Eubacteriales bacterium
CGCAATCTACACAAAATTATGTGATTTGAGAATCATATGCACACAGCATACTAATTTTTGGTAATGTATAATTTATAAAAAATTGTACATTGAAAGGACATTATTATGAATCTTGATTTCTATAAAGGTAAAAAAGTCCTTGTAACCGGTCATACCGGATTTAAAGGCTCTTGGCTTTCCAAAATTCTTGTCATGGCAGGTGCCGATGTTACAGGATATTCACTTGAGCCTCCTACAAATCCGAATCTTTTCTCAATTGCCGGACTTGACGGAAAAATGAAGTCTGTTATTGCAGACATCAGAGATTATGATAAATTAAAGGCTGTTTTTGATGAATTTCAGCCTGAAATTGTATTCCATCTCGCAGCACAGCCAATAGTTATTACATCTTATGAGCAGCCTAAGTACACATACGAGACAAATGTGATGGGAACGGTAAATATTTTGGAATGTGTTCGTCTTTCCCCCTGTGTAAAATCGGTTCTCAACGTAACGACAGACAAAGTTTATAAAAATAATGAGTGGTGTTGGGGATACCGTGAAAACGAGCCCCTTGACGGATTTGATCCTTACTCCAACTCTAAATCCTGCTCTGAGCTTGTGACTCACAGTTACAAGGCATCGTTCTTTGATAATACAGATATTGCAGTGTCAACAGCAAGAGCCGGTAATGTTATCGGTGGCGGTGATTTTGCGGATAACCGTATTATTCCGGATTGTGTCAGAGCTTCAATGGCAGGTCAGCCGATTATTGTAAGAAATCCCAACTCCACAAGACCCTATCAGCACGTTCTTGAGCCTCTTAATGCATATCTTATGATTGCCGCTGCTCAATATAATGACAGAAGTCTTCAAGGATATTATAACGTAGGTCCTGATGAAAGGGACTGCCTTACAACAGGTGAGCTTGCTACAATTTTCTGTTCTTCCTGGGGTGAAGGTCAGACATATCAGTGCCTTAAGAAGGACGGTCCTCATGAAGCAAATTTCTTGAAGCTTGACTGTTCACTTCTAAAGAATACTTTTGGTTGGACACCTACCTGGTCAGCAGTAAATGCAGTTGAAAAAACTGTTGAATGGACAAAGGTATATGCACAAAACGGCGATGTACCCGCAATAACAGAAAAGCAGATAAAAGAATTTTTCAATATATAATTTATAACTGAAATCTGAAAGGGATGTAACAATTGAGTAATCAGGAACAAGATAAACAGGCGATACTTTCAGCAGTCGCCGAATACTTTGATAAATACCACAATGTAAAAAAAGATTTTACCGAAGGACAGAGAATACCTTATGCTTCAAGAGTTTATGACAGCAATGAAGCTGTAAATCTTGTTGACAGTGCATTAGAATTTTGGCTTACAGCAGGCAGATATACTGATAAGTTTGAATCTCAGCTTGCAAAATATTTGGGCGTAAGATACTGTGCTCTTGTTAACTCCGGTTCAAGTGCAAACCTTCTTGCATTTATGACTCTTACTTCTCCTCTTCTTAAGGATAGAAGAGTTTTGCCCGGAGATGAGGTTATTACTGTAGCTGCCGGATTCCCCACAACGGTTACTCCCGTAATTCAGTACGGTGCAGTTCCGGTGTTTGTGGATGTTACAATTCCTCAGTACAATATTGATGTTTCAAAGCTTGAAGAGGCTTATTCTGAAAAGACAAAGGCTGTTATGATTGCACACACTTTGGGCAATCCATTTGATCTTAAGGCTGTTAAAGAGTTCTGTGATAAGCATAATCTTTGGCTTATCGAGGACAACTGTGATGCTCTCGGCTCTCGTTATACGATAGACGGCGAAACCAAGTTTACAGGTACTATCGGTGATATCGGTACATCATCATTTTATCCTCCCCATCATATGACAATGGGTGAAGGCGGTGCTGTTTATACAAACAATCCTCTTTTGAGCAAGATCAGCCGTTCTGTTCGTGATTGGGGCAGAGATTGTTCTTGTGCATCCGGTCAGGATAATCTTTGCAATCATCGTTTTGACGGTCAATATGGAGAGCTTCCTTTCGGATATGACCATAAATATGTTTATTCACACTTCGGATATAATCTTAAGGCTACAGACCTTCAGGCTGCTGTAGGCTGTGCTCAGCTTGAAAAGTTCCCTACTTTTGTTGAGAGAAGAAAACAGAACTTTGCCCGTCTTAAGGCAGCTCTTGCACCCATTGCAGATAAAGTTATTCTTCCGGAAGCAGCAGAAAATGCAGATCCTTCATGGTTCGGCTTCCTTATCACCTGTAAAGAGGGAGTAAACAGATTTGATGTTGTCAAATATGTTGAGGAGCATGGAGTTCAGACAAGAATGCTCTTTGCCGGCAACCTTACAAAGCATCCCTGCTTTGATGAAATGAGAGCAAGCGGCAAGGGCTACAGAATCGTGGGAGAGCTTACAAACACTGACAGAATTATGAATGATACATTCTGGGTAGGTGTTTATCCCGGAATGACGGATGAAATGATTGACTACATGGCAAAGACCATTATTGAGGCAGTTGAGTCCAAATGAAAATAAAAGTTTCAAATTATATTTCACAATTTCTTGTTGACCACGGTATTGACACAGCTTTTACTGTTACCGGTGGCGGAGCAATGCATTTAAATGATGCATTCGGTCATCAGCAGGGAATGCACTGTGTATATAATCACCATGAGCAGGCGTGTGCGATTGCGGCAGAAAGCTATGCCAGAATTCACAATAAAATTGCCGCCTGTGTTGTTACGACAGGCCCCGGCGGAACTAACGCCATTACAGGTGTTGTGGGCGGATGGCTTGATTCTATTCCCATGCTTATCATTTCCGGACAAGTGCGTTATGACACTACTGCACGCTGGTCCGGCTTGGGAATACGTGCAATGGGTGATCAGGAGTTTGAAATAACCAAAGCAGTCGATTGTATGACAAAATACTGCGAAATGGTTACAGATAAAAACAAGATAAGATATTGTCTTGAAAAGGCATTAAAGCTTTCTCAGCAGGGCAGACCCGGTCCTTGTTGGTTGGATATTCCTCTTGATATTCAGGGCTCATATGTGGATACTGATGACCTTTATCCTTATGATGGAGAGGGTGATGAGACCTTTCCCGAGGTTCCCGAAGACGGCGTTATTCTTGAAATTATCGATATGATAAAAAAGGCTGAAAGACCTGTATTTAATGCAGGTAACGGCATAAGAATAGCCGGTGCTTTTGATGAATTCAGAAGTGTTGCGGAAAAACTCAACATACCTGTAGTAACAGGATGGGACAGCATTGACCTTATTGAGGACGAGCACCCTCTGTATACAGGCAGAGCCGGTATAATGGGTGATAGACCCGGTAACTTTGCTGTTCAGAATAGTGATGTGTTCTTTTCTGTCGGTAGTCGTTTGAGTATCAGACAGGTTGGCTATAATTATAAATCTTGGGCAAGGGCAGCGAAGAAAATCGTTGTTGACGTTGATCCGGAAGAGCTTAAAAAGCCAACTGTCAATCCTGATATGCCTGTTTGTGCCGATGCAAAAGCATTTCTTAAGCGAATGAATGAGCTTTTGGGTGAAGAAAAAATCGGTGGACATGATTCATGGATTGAGTGCTGCCAGAATTGGAAAAGAGATTATCCCGTTGTTCTTCCCAAGCATTACGAACAGAGTGAGCCTGCGAATGTTTATGCATTTATAAAGGAGCTCAGCTCAAGGCTCAACGAAGGTCAGATCACCGTTGTAGGTAACGGTTCTGCGTGTGTTGTTGGAAGTCATGGATATGTTATCAAAAAAAATCAGCGTTTTATTATAAATTCTGCCATTGCTTCCATGGGTTATGACCTTCCGGCAGCAATTGGTGCTTGCGTTTGCGATTCAAGTCAGGATATAATCAATGTGACAGGTGACGGCAGTATTCAGATGAATCTGCAGGAGTTGCAGACCATTGTACAGAATAAATTACCTATCAAAATTTTTATGATAAATAACGGCGGCTATCATTCAATCAGACAGTCGCAGATGAATTTCTTCGGAGAACCCCTTGTCGGTGTCGGTGCAGACAGCTGTGACTTGAGCTTTCCCGATATGTCAAAGCTTATCCCTGCGTACGGTATTCCCTATGTCAAATGTGAACGCAATGAGGATTTAGGTGCAAAAATCGAAGAAACTCTTGCAATCAAGGGTTATGCATTCTGTGAGGTCATTGTTGATCCTAATCAGAAATTTGAACCTAAGTCGGCAACAAAGAAATTGCCGGATGGTTCACTTGTTTCAGCTCCTTTAGAGGATCTTGCACCGTTCCTCCCCAAAGAAGAGCTTGAAAAAATAATGTTTATACCTCTTTTGGGAAAATGATTTTTTGAATTTCGGAGATTTATATGAAAAGAGCAATTGTTACAGGTGCTACAGGCATGATTGCATCTGCATTGATAAGGACATTGGTTGAAAAAGGTGTTGAAGTTTACGCACTTTGCCGACCGGGTGACAGTAGGGACGATGAATTTTTCAAAAGTCCTCTTGTTACCGCTATTGATGCAGATATTGCTGAATTTGCTTCGGTTCCTTCAAAAATCGAAAAAAAATGTGATGTTCTTTATCATTTTGCATGGCTTGGAACTTTCGGTGGTTCGAGAAATGATACCTATGTTCAGAATGACAATATAAAATACACACTCGATGCTGTTAAGCTGGCATATGATACGGGCTGTGAATGTTTTGTAAGTGCAGGTTCACAGGCTGAATACGGCAGAACAAGTGAAAAACTGACTGCTCAGACTCATGCTGATCCCGAAAACGGTTACGGTATAGCTAAATATACATCAGGCAAACTCAGCCGTATGTATGCTCAACAGTTAGGTATTCGTCACTGTTGGGTAAGAATACTCAGCGTGTTCGGTCAGAAGGGCAATCCAAATTCAATTATCATGTCGAGTCTTGACAAAATGCTCAAAGGCGAGTATACTTCTTTCACAAAGGGTGAGCAGCAGTGGGATTTCCTTCACTGTGATGATGCTGCACTTGCATTTTATCTTATCGGAGAAAAAGGCAAGGATGGTGCTGTTTATCCTCTCGGTAGCGGTGAAACACGGATGCTTGCCGATTATATAAGGGCTATGCGTGACTGTATTGACCCGACGCTTGAAATCGGCATAGGAGATCTTCCCTATAATGAAGGTCAGGTAATGTACTTGTGTGCTGATATTTCTAAGCTAACTGAGGACACGGGCTTTGTGCCCCAACTTACTTTTGAAGAAGGCATTAAGCGTACAGCTCAATGGATGAAAGGTGATAAGAAATGAAAAAAATCAGTATTCTTATTCCATGTTATAATGAACTTGAAAATGTGGGTCCCATGAGTCAGGCAATCGTTGAGGTGATGACAAAAAATCTTCCTCAGTACGATTATGAGCTTGTTTTTATTGATAACGATTCAACGGACGGAACAAGGGATGCTCTCAGAACTATCTGTGCGGCTAACCCTAAAATAAAAGCAATTTTTAACGCAAAAAATTTCGGTCAGTTCAATTCTCCATATTACGGAGTTTTACAGGTTACCGGTGACTGCGTTATACAGATGTGCTGTGATTTTCAGGATCCTGTGGAGCTTATTCCTCAGTATATCAAGGAATGGGAGAACGGATACAAAATCGTTATCGGCATCAAGACAAGCAGCAAAGAAAATCCTTTGATGAGATTTATGCGTACCTGCTACTATAAGCTTATCAAAAAAATGAGTGATGTTGAGCAGATTGAACATTTTACGGGCTCCGGTCTTTACGACAGAGCATTTATTGAAGTGCTCAGAGATCTTGATGATCCTACTCCGTTTATGAGAGGACTTGTTGCAGAGCTTGGCTTTAAGCGTAAAGAAATACCTTATGAACAGCCTAAAAGAAGAGCCGGAAAGACTCATAACAATTTCTATTCTCTTTATGATGCAGCAATGCTCAGTATAACATCCTACACAAAAATCGGTCTTCGCATTGCTACCTTTGCGGGTGCGGCAATCGGTGCGATTGCGTTCATTCTTTGTATAATATATCTTGTGCTAAAACTTATGTATTGGGATAGATTCCCTGCAGGTACGGCACCCATACTTTTGGGTATGCTGTTCTTGGGTGCTGTGCAGATATTCTTTATCGGACTCATTGGTGAATATATACTCAGCATTAATAAGCGAGTCATGAAACGCCCGCTTGTAGTTGAAGAGGAACGCCTTAATTTTGATAAGGATAAAGATGGCAATCCTATTGAAATAACAGAAGAAGAAAAAGAGACTGTCAATAATACACCTTAAGACAATTTTATAATAAAAATATGCAGCTTACACAGAAAAATCAATCAAGTGTAAGCTGCTTTTTTTATGGATTTTATAAAATATTGCTTAGACCGGCAGGATATAACCCATCGCAACGAAAAACAATAATTTATCGTACAATTTTGATTATGCCACATAAAAGTTTTGGTCGAGCTTTTTCAAAAGCTCGTGGGTTTCAAAAAGGGCAAAGCCCTTTGTCGCACTCCGCAGAGTGCGAAATTCCTTTGCTTGAAAAAGCGCAGGAGGGGAACAAAAACAGTCCTGCGTGACTGTTTTTGTGTGGGGAACCCTCGCCGGGGGTTCCCCGTCACATCACCGATAAATTATTGTTTAAATTCATGTTTTCCGGCGGCAATTTCTGTTTCTTTTCCATCGATAATTACAGTTGCGGTGCAGCCCTGAGGGACAATGAATGTATATTCGATACAATCATTGATTTTTGTCCATTGAGAGCTGACTGTGCCACATCTTGATTCAATCGATGCTTTTACAAAACTAAGTCTGTCATCTGTTACCGGAGCAAAAATGATATGCTCGAAGGCAGGCTTGCTTTCATCGATTTTGATTCCTGCTGCATCACCGTAAAGCCAATCAGCAACGGAGCCGTAAGCGTAATGATTAAATGAATTCATTGATGTGCTCCACATAGAGCCGTCTTCTCGCATACTATCCCAGTGTTCCCAAATCGTTGTTGCACCCATTTTGACCGAGAACAGCCAAGAGGGATATTCTTCACGAAGAAGGATGTCGTAGGCTGTTTTTTTATAGCCGTTATCACTTAATACATGAAGCAGATAAGGTGTGCCTACAAATCCTGTTTTAAGATGACCGCATTCCGTTACAAGCTCGTTGAGTTGTTTTGCGGTTTCGGAAATGTTATCACTTATACGGAAATGACAAGCCAGCACGCAGGCGGTCTGAGTTGCGTATTCAGGCAGGATTCTGCCGTTTTTCATGAACTTATTTCTGAATGCGGCTATTGCTTTTTCACGCAGTTGGGGAATTATATCAGCATCTTTATTGCAAACAGCACATGATTTTATATAAATCTCACTTGAGTAAATGAAAAATGCGGTTGCAATAAGGTCTTTATCCGTACCGTGACTGCAATCCTCCGGTGAACTTCCGTCAAGATTGAGCCAGTCACCGAAGTGATGACCGTGTGCCCAGATACCGTCCCATGTGTGATTTTCAATGTATTCCAGATATTCTCTCATGGATTTGAGTGAAGACGAAATAATTTCTTTGTTGCCGTATGTCTGATAGATCTGCCATGGACAAATCGTTGCAGCATCAGCCCACGCCGCAGAACATTCATCATCAGGTCTGAATGTGTTTGGAATAACATGAGGTATTGCACCCCAATTTGTTTGATCCGCACGAAGGTCCCCAAGCCATTTTATAAAAAATTTCTCTACATCGTAGTTGTATGATGCTGTTTTTACAAATACCTGTGCATCACCTGTCCAACCGAGTCTTTCGTCTCTCTGAGGACAGTCGGTGGGTACATCAAGGAAATTACTTTTCTGTCCCCAGATAACATTGCTGAAAAGCTTGTTAATTCGCTCATCGGAACACTCAAAATATCCTGTTCGCTTTATGTCTGAATGAACAACGATAGCCGTAAAATTCTCTTTTTTTACTTCATCGCTCCAATTTTCCAGCTTTACATAACGGAAACCGAAAAAATTATAACGGGGTTTGCAAATATGCTCTTCGCCGTCACAAATGAAAGTCACCTGTGCTTTTGCATCACGGTAATTGTCATTATAGAAATTTCCGTCTGCATCAAGAACTTCCGCATGATGAATAACAGCATTTTCACCTTTTTTGCCTTTGATTCTGAACTGAACATAGCCTGTCATATTCTGACCGAAGTCGAGGACTGTCTCACCTTTTGGTGTGGTTATAATTTCTTTTACGGGTAAATTTTCATGTTCCGTGATTTTTTCTCCTTCACGGTCAATAAGATTGTCCATATCGCAAGGGAAGGGAAGTGCAGCCATTGGCTTGCTGTCAACAAATGAAGGGTCATATGTATATCCGTTGTAAATGTGTGAATAAACAGTTTTGCCCTTTTGGCTTGTCCAATTTTCATCAGTATAGATAAACTCGCTTGTACCGTCCTCATATGCTATTTCCAATGCGGCAAGAACTGCAGTTTCTTTATTTCCCAAATATTCAAAACGCATATTTGTGCTCATATTGGAAGGAGTTTTCCAACCCGGGCCCACACCGATTACAATTTTATTGTTTTCTTTGAGCATTGACGCAATATCGTAAGTTTCAACCTGCAAACGCTTGGTATATGATGTCCAGCCGGGTGCAAAAATAAAATCTCCGACTCTTTTGCCGTTTATTTCAATATCGTAAACACCGTATGCCGTAACCTCAAGTGCTGCGGCTTTTACAGGTTTTTGGATAATTATTTCTTTTGAAAATTCAACTGATGCATCCTCAATTATTTTAGCACTTTTTATCCACTGTGCATTTTTTATGTTTTTCATCGGCTTTGATCTTCCTTTCGATTGTTGTGTAACATATTTACGCAAAAAATAAGTGAAAAATGCTCCCGAAGATTAACTGCGGGAGCATGAGTTCGCTATTATTCTTCTTCTGCGTTTTTCTTAGCTTCTTCAATAACTTTCTGTGCTATGTTAGCAGGAGCTTCTTCGTAACGACAGAAATCAAAATCAAAGTAACCTCTGCCTACCGTAACAGAACGGAGAACTGTAGAGAAATCGCTCATTTCCGCCATGGGAACTTCTGCTTCAAGCTTTTGCATCTGGGGTTCTTCTTCGGATGGACCCATACCAAGAACTCTGCCTCGTCTCTTTGTAATATCACCCATGATGTCACCGAGACACTCATCCGGCATATATGCTGTCAGTGTTCCGATAGGTTCAAGAATTGCGGGATTTGCATCGGGATTAAGCTTTTTGAATGCAAGAGAAGCAGCTGTCTTAAATGCCATTTCAGATGAGTCAACGGGATGATATGATCCATCATAAAGAGTTGCCTTAACGCCAACTACGGGATAACCTGCCACAAGACCTCTCTTGACGCTTTCACGAAGCCCCTTTTCAACTGCAGGGAAGAAGTTTTTGGGAACGGAACCGCCGAATACTTCCTCTGCAAATACAAGATCTTCACTGTCACAGGGCTCAAAACGAATCCATACATCACCAAACTGACCGTGGCCGCCGGACTGCTTCTTGTGTCTGCCCTGTACTTCAACCTTTTTCTTAATAGTTTCTCTGTAAGCAACCTTTGCAGGTTCAAGATCGATCTCAACGCCGAATTTTGCTTTAAGCTTTGATACTACGATATCAAGATGCTGTTCACCGATACCTGCAAGGATCATTTCTTTTGTTTCTTCGTTTGTATAGAACTTCATTGTGGGGTCTTCTGTCATCAGCTTTTTAAGACCTGAAGCAACTTTTTCTTCTTCACCCTTTTTGCGAACCTTAATAGCCATTGAAAGAGAAGGCTTGGGGAAGCTTACGCCCTTAAGCTCAACAACAGCCTTTTCAGAACAAAGGGTATCACCGGTATGTACACCTGCAAGCTTTGTTGCAACACCGATATCACCGGCTGTAATGCAGTCTGTTTCTTCCTGCTTGCCGCCCTTGACAGTAAGGAGCTTACCGATTTTAACTGTTTCACCTGTTCTTGCGTTATACGCACTGCGGTCGGGAGTGAGCTTACCGGAAACGACCTTGAAATATGACATTTTACCTACGAATGGGTCAGCAACTGATTTGAAGCAGATTGCAGCAAGGTGACCGTCGGGATCGCATTTGAAATCGCCTTCACCTGTCTTTGAAGCAGCGGATGGAGCAAAGTTTGCAATAGAATCAAGGATGATGTCAACAGCCTCTGTTGTGTAGCCGGAGCAAGCAAAAATGGGATAAACGCTGCCGTCTGTGATACCGGCTCTCAAGCCGTTGTATATCTCTTCCTGTGTAAATTCTTCGCCGTTGAAGAATTTATCCATAAGGTCATCGTCTGTTGTTGCAACTGCTTCAAGAAGCTCTGTTCTCATTCTTTCAACTTTTTCGCCTGCGGGAACAGGTACTTCAGTTTTCTTGCCGTTTATATATTTGTATGCCTTACCTACTGCAAAGTCCATATAGCAGTCAACTTTACCGTCAACAATGTGAGGAATAACAACGGGACAGCAAGGTGTGCCGTATACTTCCTTGAGAGAATCAAATGTCTGGAAGAAATGACCGTTTTCATCGTCACACTTTGTTACTGCAAACATAATTGATTTGCCGTGTTTTATAGCGGTTTTGTATGCTTTCTGAGCACCTACGTCAACACCGCCGCCGGACTGAAGTACAACAAGGGCAGTGCCTGCAGCACGCATACCTTCAGCAACTCCGCCCTCGAAATCGAAAGAACCGGGAGTGTCAATAAGATTGATTTTTGCATCAAGCCATTCAAGAGGAGCAACTGCTGCCTGAACGGAAGACTTTCTTCTTTTTTCTTCAGCATCAAAGTCCATAACGGTGTTTCCGTCAAGAACACGACCGAGTCTGTCAGTTGCACCTGCAAGATAAAGCATTGCCTCTGCAAGGGTAGTCTTACCTCTTCCGCCTCTGCCTGCTATAACAATATTTTTGATTTTGTCTGCACTGTATGTTTTCAATGTATTTGCCTCCCTATGGCTACTGTTGTTGTATAAAATATACAGCAAACAGCTTGAATTTTTTTAACAACATGGTTATTATAACATACTGATGCAGGAATATCAATAACTATTTTATCTTTTTAACCAAAAATTCTGAAAAATATTCAATAAAATTGTTCTCTTTTTCAGAAAATGTCTTTTCAAATACGAAGAAGATGTGCTATAATAACTATATTATATGTTGATAGGAGATATAACAATGGTAAAAATCGAAATGGAAAACGGCGGCATTATTGAAATTGAACTTTATGAAGATATTGCACCCATTACTGTTAAAAACTTTGAAAAGCTTGTTTCCGAAGGCTTTTATGACGGACTCATATTTCACAGAGTTATAGAGGGCTTTATGATTCAGGGCGGTGATCCCACCGGCACAGGTTACAGCGGTTCGGGTGAAAATATTAAGGGTGAATTTACCGCAAACGGTGTACCCAACAGCCTTTCTCACACAAGGGGCGTCATTTCTATGGCTCGTTCAATGAATCCCAACTCTGCTTCTTCACAGTTCTTTATTATGCATCAGGACGGAACTTATCTCGACGGCAATTATGCTGCTTTCGGTAAGGTTGTAAGCGGTATGGAAGTTGTTGATGCAATTGCAGAAACTGCAACTGACGGTGCAGACAAGCCTCTTGCAGAGCAGAAAATGAAAAAGGTAACGCTTATATAATATTTATACAACTGTTAACTCTGTTTTCGGAGCAGACCTTAGGGTTTGCTCTTTTTTCTGTTTGTTCGTGGTTGAAAAAATAAAATTTATATGCTAAACTTTTCTCAGGAGTGATAGTAATGTTAGATTTTACTCAATATTATGTAGTTTCAGATAACGAAAAAGCAAAAGAGATTCTTCTCGAAGAACTTGAAAAAAGAGGTTTTTTGTCCGTCTCGGACGGAAAAGCCATCAGGTTGATTGAAGATAAAAGTATTGACAGGGATTCTTACAAAATTGAGCTTGACGGTGAGGGCTTACGCTTTTTTGCAAGCGGTATAAGAGGCTTCATTTATGCAATCGGCAGATTTTTAAGAAAGACAGAGTATGTGAACGGAAAAATCACACTTATAACGGATATCAGTGGTGAATATTCGCCGTATATGCAGATAAGAGGGCATCAGTTAGGTTACCGTGATACTTCAAATACATATGAAGCATGGGACGAACAGCAGTATTATGAGTATATAAAGGATATAATGTATTTCGGCTGTAATACATTTGAACATACCGTTTTTCATGAAGATAAAAAACAGACTCCGCTAATGAAATATCCGCAGTTGGAATTTGTTAAGCTTTGTAATGAAAAAGCAAAGACGTTGGACATTGATATTTCATATTGGACACCTAATGACAAGGAGAAACGTCCTGAAGCTTTGCAGGAGCGAATTAATTTCTTTGCATCTCAAAAATATGCGGACATATATTTCCCGCCTACCAGCGATCCCGGAGATTTTGAGGTTGATGAGGCGTTTGAAATAATTACTGCAATTGCAAAGGGAATCAAAAAAAGTCATCCCGAAACAAAAATTTATCCCTCTGCCCAGTCGCCTGACGGTTTTGGTAAATGGGGCGATGATTTTATTGAAAAAATGAATCAGCTTCCCGAAGAAATTGACGGCATAATTACAGGTCCGAACTGTGCAATGCCCTTGCATGATTTAAGAAAAAGACTGCCTTGCAAATATCCCATTCGTCTTTATCCTGACATAACACATAATATCCGATGTGAATATCCTGTACATTTTGACCGTGAGGATTGGCATTATGCTCTTGCATCCACCCACAGCCGAGAAGCAATAAACCCCAGACCTGCGGAGTACAGAGAAATACACCGTCTTACAAGACCGTATATTATCGGAAGTGTGTCATATTCAGAGGGAATCAATGACGATATTAATAAGTTTGTATGGAGCGATATGGATTTTGACCCCAATGTGTCTTTGAATGATACTCTTTATGATTATTCAAGACTTTTCTTCCCCGGTGCGGATTCTAAAAAAATCGTGAACGGAATTTTTGGTCTTGAAAAGAACTGGGAGGGCGATCCCGCAGAAAATCCTCATATCGAAACAACTTTAAAATTCTTTGAAGATGCTCTTGCTGAAAATCCTGAGCTTTATGAGAATGTTCGTTTTCTCATGTGTCTTTTCAGGGCAAAATGTGATGTGCTCGTTAAATGCAGGAGAACTACAGAGCTTGAGTTGATTGAAAAATCAAAATATTATCTTTGCAGAAATGATATTGATACTGCGAAAAATATTCTCGATACCCCATTTAATGAGGAATATAATTCTCTTCATGATGATATCTTTGCTCTTGGCAAGCTTCTTTTTGAGAAGACGGGATTACAGCTTGATGTTGAACATTACGGTGCTTCAGGCTGGGAGCGAGGGGCTGTACTCGATACTATTGATAACCCTGTAACAGACAGATTGTGGCTTCTTAACCGAATTGAATACGCAAAAACACTTGACGGCAGTGAGAGGGAAGAGTTTATTACAGCACTTCTTAACAGAAATAAAATCCGCAGGGGAGAATATTATTATTCATTTGCGGAGAATAGCTTTACTCAATCGGGTATTCGTCAAGAACCGTATTTTTATATGGATTTTCAGGGTGACAGGCGAGAGGTGAATAACGGTAAAATTCCTATGTCAATGCTCAAGGTGTTTGACCATTACTCATTCCGAATGAAAACCGGTGGACTTGATGCTGAAGGTGATTATTATTTGTTCCTTAACATTAAGCCTCGATATAATGATTCTGTCACCGATTTTACGATAAAAATCAATGGGAAAGTTTTGTATTCAGGTGTTCAGTACGGCGGTGAGCGAGATGAAAAATTTGAAAAAGAGCTTTCTGCCCCCGGCTTTGAAATGAGAAAGTATAAAATCCCGTCTTCTTTTATTGAAAACGGATGCATTGAGCTTGAAATTACCGAGCCGAAAATCGGAATTATGCTCAGTGAGATTTTTATAAAAAATATGTGATGTGAAAATTTAATATGTAATATTTGATTCACAGGCAATTGTTTGTTGCTTCCTATTAGTCATTCTCACCAAATTGGATATATATAATAATTATTTTTTTTAATCGTCAAAATTCAATTGATATTGACTTTTTTATCTGTCAAATGATATAATCTTTTTGTAGATTTCTGTGACTGACGGATAAGCGGAATTGACCGCAGGGAGCAGAAATATTGTTAAGCCGACCGTCTGGGCAGTCCTACAGCACAGGACTGCCCATTTTTTTGCTTTATAGAAAACTGTGTTTCCATAAAGCAAAAAAAAATTATATGTCCCGCCGATTTTCCCTGCGGGAACAGCGATGGACTAATCGAAAACGGTCGCCGCAGTACGGCGAAAACCGTTTTCTTGTTTTCACCAAGAAAGAGGTTATTGTATGAAAAAAGTAGCAGTAATTATGGGCAGTGACAGTGATCTTCCCGTTGTTGAAAAAGCGATAAACACCCTTGAAGAATACGGTGTGCCTTTTGAAGTTCATGTGTATTCAGCTCACAGAACTCCTGTTGAGGCTAAAGAGTTTTCGGAAAGTGCAAGAGAAAAGGGCTTCGGTGCAATAATTGCAGCCGCAGGTATGGCGGCTCATCTTGCCGGTGCAATTGCGGCAAACACAACCTTGCCTGTTATCGGGATTCCTGTTGCGGCAAAGTATCTTGACGGTATGGATGCTCTTCTTTCAACTGTTATGATGCCTACGGGAATGCCTGTTGCGACCGTGGCAGTAAACGGTGCGGCAAATGCGGCACTGCTTGCAATTCAGATGCTTGCAATTGAAGATATGGAGCTTGCGGAAAAGCTTAATGAAGCAAGAAAACAGGGAAGTGCGAAAGTGCTTGAAAAAAATAAAGCAATCGAAGAAAAGTATAATAAGTAAATCAGGAAAATAGGGACAAGGGTGACTTTGCCCCGTTTTCGTATTTTTAAATAATAAAATATCTCTGTATAGGAGGATTCTTAAATGAAAAGTTTTAGTGAAAGTTACAAGGATGCAGGCGTTGATATTACTGCCGGTTACAAAGCTGTTGAGCTGATGAAACAGCACATCGCAAGAACGATGACAAAGGGCTCCATGTCCGATATCGGCGGTTTTGGCGGTCTTTTTGAGCTTGATCTTACAGGTATTGCAAAGCCTGTTCTCGTCAGCGGTACTGACGGTGTAGGCACAAAGCTCAAGCTTGCATTTATTATGGATAAACATGATACAGTGGGTATTGACTGTGTTGCAATGTGTGTTAACGATATAATCTGCTGTGGTGCAAAGCCCTTATTCTTCCTTGATTATATTGCTTGCGGCAAGAATGTACCCGAAAGAATTGCAGATATCGTTTCAGGTGTTGCTGAAGGCTGTGTCCAGTCCGGTGCGGCTCTTATCGGCGGCGAAACTGCTGAAATGCCCGGTTTTTATCCTGTCGATGAGTATGACCTTGCGGGCTTCTCCGTAGGCGTTGTTGACAGAGACAAGGTTGTTGATAATAAATCTATCACTCAAGGTGATGTTATTATTGCACTTCCCTCAAGCGGTGTTCATTCAAACGGTTTTTCTCTTGTCAGAAAAGTTTTTGATGTTGAAAATGCCGACATAAAAGCACCCTGTGAGGCTCTCGGCGGTAAGTCTATCGGAGAGACACTTCTCACTCCCACCAAAATCTATGTAAAACCCATGCTTGCTCTTTTTGAGGCTGTTAAGGTTAAGGGCGTTTCACATATCACCGGCGGCGGCTTCTATGAAAATATCCCCAGAACTATTCCCGAAGGCTACGGTGCAAAAATTCAGAAGTCTTCTATCCGTATTCTTCCCATTTTCGATCTTATTGCAAAGACAGGCAATATCCCTGAAAGAGATATGTTTAACACTTACAATATGGGTGTCGGTATGAGCGTTATTGTAGCAAAAGAAGACGCTGACAAGGCTCTTGAGGTGCTCAAGGCAAACGGCGAGGATGCCTACATTATCGGTGAGGTCGTTAAGTCCGAAGAGGGTGTTATAATTGAGTAAAAAGAACATTGCCGTGTTGGTTTCCGGCGGCGGCACTAATCTTCAGAGTCTTATTGACTGCGAAAAAACGGGTATGTTCGGTGAGAGTAAAATAACTCTTGTTGTATCATCAAAACCAGATGTATATGCTCTTGAAAGAGCTGCAAATAATAATATCCCCTCAGTTGTTCTTTGCAGAAAGGATCATGCTGATATCGCATCTTATTCAAGGACTCTTGTAGATACTCTTAAAAGTTCAGACATTGATTTGGTCGTTCTTGCAGGCTTTCTCACCATTATTGACGAACAGGTGTATGAGGCTTATCCCAATGCTATCATAAATATTCATCCGGCTTTGATTCCTTCTTTCTGCGGAAAGGGCTATTACGGTCTTCACGTTCACGAAGCCGCACTTGAAAAAGGTGTTAAGGTTTCAGGTGCAACGGTACATTTTGTAACTCCCGAATGTGATGCAGGTCCTATAATATTGCAGAAGGCTGTGGAAGTCAGACAGGATGATACTCCTGAAACACTGCAGAAAAGAATTATGGAAGAGGCAGAGTGGAAAATTCTTCCTGAAGCTGTAAAGCTTTTTTGTCAGGACAGATTAGAAGTAAAAGACAATCGAGTTTTTATAAAAGGAGAGTAAATAATGAAAGTTTCAACTATTGCAAATGAGCTTAATTCCCTTGCTTATCACGGTAGAGGTATCATTATCGGTAAAAGTGCTGACGGCAAAAAAGCCGTAACTGCATATTTCATTATGGGCAGAAGTGAAAACAGCCGTAACCGTGTGTTTGTTCAAGAAGGAGATGCACTGCGTACAAAGGCATTTGATGAGGCAAAAATGACCGATCCTCATCTTATCATTTACTATCCGGTAAGAGTTTTGGGCAACAAGACCATCGTTACAAACGGAGATCAGACTGATACGATATATGAGCGTATGGATAACCAGATGACTTTTGAACAGGCTCTTCGTACAAGGGAGTTTGAGGATGATAAGCCTAACTTTACTCCCAGAATTTCAGGTATAATTCATTATGAAAACAATGATATGAATTTTGCAATGTCAATTCTCAAGAGTGCTGAGGGTGATGATTCCTCCTGTGAGAGATTTACTTATGCATATTCAAATCCTCTTTGCGGCAGAGCAAAATTCATTCATACATATAACTGTGACG
>CAYVTA010000039.1:0-17053 GCA_964454355.1 uncultured Eubacteriales bacterium
TATTTCCCATGTCAGATAATCGAGGATGTCATCCGTTTCCGATGCGAAAACAGAGATGTCCGTTATCGGCATAATTGAAATAATCATCAGAAGTGAAAGAATTAAGGATATAATTTTTCTGAGCTTTGACATTTTTGCTACCTCCAAAAAATCATTGTAGGATGCTCCATACGTTTTATATTATAAATCTTTCTTATGACAAGTGTCAATGATTATCTTTTGTAATATTTTATAATTTTGAAAATAAATGTATGTGCCTTATGTACAATTGCATAAAGTGCAGAGTTTTTTGCTGTTTGTTGACTTTGATTTTGCGTTGTGCTATATTGATTTCACAAAAGGAAATGAGGTGCGGACAATGTTGTATGAGGAGCTTGCAAACAGAAATTTACCCCCTTTGAAAAGCCGTGAGGAAATGAAAGATATTATGCAAAGTGAGGTTTACGGCTACCTTCCCGAGGTTAAATATTCGCTCTCTGCTTCTGAACCGACCGATATAGATGTTCGTTATTGCTGCGGTCAGGTCACAAGGTCATATGTAATGCTTGATGTGACGATAGGGGAAAGGAGCCACGACTTTAGAGTTGACCGACTTCTTCATACAGACGGTAAAAAGCGTCCTCTGATTATTCTTAATAATTTTCATCCTATGGCTCAGTCTCATTATTTTCCTGTTGAAGAGCTCTCAGAGTATGAAGCAGACTATCTTGTTTTTTGCTATACCGATATTTCAAGCGATGACGGTGATTTTTCATCAGGGCTTGCACCTTTGCTTCTTCCAAACGGACAGGATAGAGATGATATCTGCGGAAAAATCGGTATATGGGCATGGGCAGCAATGAGGGTTCTTGATTACGGACTGACTCTTGAGGGCACAGACCGTGAAAATGTTGCAATTGCCGGTCATTCAAGGCTTGGTAAAACAGCTTTGTATACTGCAATGATGGATGAACGCTTTAAATTTGCTTTTTCCAATGCCGCAGGATGTGCAGGTGATTCAATTGCTCACGGCAGCAGCGGTTTTAAGAATGCCGATAAGCCTCGCAGTATCGGCAGAGGTGAGAATATCGCCGATATTGTGGACAGATTTCCATTTTGGTTCTGTAAAAACTATCAAAAATATGCTAAAAAAAATATATCCGATACCTTTGATCAACACTATTTGTTGGCGTCCATTGCTCCTCGGTTTGTTATGATAGGCTCATGTGATCTGGATTCATGGGCAGATCCCCAATCCCAGCAGCTTTGCTGTCTTGCAGCTTCCGAAATGTGGGAGAAAATCGGTTTGACAGGTCTTGAAAACTGTGGCGGATATTTAACAGCGGGAGAAAGCCTTGACGGCGGTCATGTGGGGTATGCTATGATTCATTCCAAGCATTTTTTGTCTCGTCATAGCTGGAGAAATTTCCTTAACTTTGTGAAAAAGCATAAATGATACACTGCTGTTTGTAAGCATCATTGAAAAAAGTCACCTTTGTCTGTTGACAAAAGTGACTTTTTGTTGGTGGACGATAACGGACTCGAACCGCTGACCCTTCGCACGTCAAGCGAATGCTCTACCAACTGAGCTAATCGTCCTCTTTAATTGCTAAGTCATTATACACTAACCCTTTATAAAAATCAAGACTTATTTCAATTTTTTAACAAAATTGAAAAAAAGTTAAAATATATGGTGCAATTTTCTGCAGTATATAGTATAATAAATGTGTATATGTTTTTTGAAAGGAGGAACGGCGGGGAATTTTCATAAATTCCCGGGTCGCACGGTATTAATGTTCAATCAGCTAAAAGAAGATATCCGATGTGTCAAGGACAGGGATCCTGCGGCTACGTCGGTCCTTGAGATATTGCTTCTCTATCCGGGACTCCGTGCTGTCAGGTCACACCGAAAAGCACATTGGTGTCAGCAGCACAATCTCCATTTTCTTGCCCGATGGATATCTCAGCGTAATGTCAGAAAAACAGGTATAGAAATCCATCCCGGTGCAACCATAGGAAAAAGATTTTTTATCGACCACGGTACAGGCGTTGTGATTGGTGAAACAACTGAAATAGGTGATGATGTTACGATCTATCAGGGCGTGACTTTAGGCGGTACAGGTAAAGATGTAGGTAAACGACATCCTACTGTAGGTAATAATGTCATGATAGGTGCAGGTGCGAAGGTGCTCGGCCCTGTTAAAATCGGAGATAACAGTAAGATCGCTGCAGGTTCGGTGGTGTTGTCTGAAATTCCGCCAAATTCCACTGCTGTTGGTACGCCTGCAAGAGTTGTAAAACAAGATGGCGTAAGGATTGAAAGTCTTGATCAGATTCACATTCCCGATCCTGTTTCGCAGGAGCTTGAACGCCTCGAAGATATGATAAAAACACTTTCGGATTCCATAGATAAATAAAGGAGAAAATTTATGTTATTATACAATTCCGCAACAAGAAAAAAAGACGAATTTATACCTCACACTCACGGCAAGGTTAATATGTACACCTGCGGTCCTACTGTTTATCATTTTGCACATATCGGCAATTTGAGAACATATATTATGGAGGATGTGCTTGAAAAGTATCTGCGTTATGAGGGCTACGATGTCAACAGAGTTATGAATATCACTGATGTGGGACATCTTTCCAGCGATGCAGACACAGGCGAAGACAAAATGCTCAAGGGTGCAAAGCGTGAAAAGAAAACCGTTATGGAGATCGCTCAGTTTTATACCGATGCGTTCTTTTCCGATTGCAAAAAGCTTAATATTAAAAGACCCGATGTCGTAGAGCCTGCAACAAACTGCATCAGCGAGTTTATTGAAATGGTACAGGGGCTTCTTGATAAGGGATATGCCTATATTGCCGGCGGAAATGTTTATTTTGATACATCAAAGCTGGATGATTACTATGTTTTCAATAATTTTGAAGCAGAAGACCTGGCAGTAGGTGTTCGTGACAGCGTTTCCGAGGACGAAAACAAGAGAAATAAGACAGACTTTGTACTTTGGTTTACAAAATCAAAGTTTGAAGATCAGGAATTGAAATGGGAAAGCCCCTGGGGTATTGGTTATCCCGGTTGGCATATTGAATGCTCTGCTATCAGCATAAAGCACAACGGAGAGTATCTTGACATTCATTGTGGCGGTATTGACAATGCTTTCCCCCATCATACAAACGAAATCGCTCAGAGTGAAGCATATCTGGGGCATTCATGGTGTAAATATTGGTTCCATGTACTTCATCTTAACACATCCAACGGCAAGATGAGTAAGTCAAAGGGTGAATTTTTGACAGTTTCTCTTCTTGAAGAAAAGGGCTATAATCCTCTTGCCTACCGTTTCTTCTGTCTCCAGTCTCATTACAGAAAAGCTCAGGAATTTTCCTTTGAAGCTCTTGATAACGCTCAGGCTGCTTTTAATAAACTTATTGCAAGAATTGCAGCTCTCAAGAATGACGGAGAAGTTGAGATTGATGTCGTTGAAAAGTATAAAAAGCAGTTCTCCGATGTTTTGGGTAATGATATGAACACATCTCTTGCCGTAACTGCAGTATATGATGTGCTTAAGGCTGACACAAATGATGCAACAAAGCGTTTAATTATTAACGATTTTGATTCTGTTCTTTCTCTTGATCTTCTCAGTCAGGCTCAGTCTCATAACGAGAAATCAGCAGTGGCTGCCGCAAGTGAAGATGATGCTGAAATTGATGCTCTTGTCGCTCAGAGAACACAGGCAAGAAAAGATAAGAATTGGGCAGAAGCTGACAAAATACGTGACGAGCTTAACGCAAGAGGTATTACAATCGTTGATACGCCTGAAGGTGTAAAGTGGCACAGATAAACGATAAACCCTTTAATAATTATGCACAAATTGTAAATTTCAAGAAAAGTTATTGACAATCAATCATATTAAGTATAGAATAAAACTGCCATTATAAAATCATGTCTATGATTTTATGCATAAAAAATTTAGGAGGTAAAAACTTATGGTAAAAAAACTTTTGGGTATCCTTCTTGCGTTGGCAATGGTTTTGACAGTAGCTGCCGTTACAGTTTTCGCAGAAGATGAATCTGACGTTGCTGTAGAGAGCTATGTTTTAGGCGATGTTGATGCAGACGGATACGTAACATCAACAGACGCAAGAATGACTCTGAGAAAATCAGCCGGTCTCGCAACATTGAGTGATGCGGAATTTGCTGCTGCTGATGTTAACGGTGACGGCGACATAAATGCTTATGATGCAAGAACTATTCTTCGTGCTTCGGCATTGCTTGATGATGAGCTTGGAGCTCCCGCAAGAGAGTATCTTGATGCAGACCGTTCAGATGATGTTTATCTCGGTATGTATTATGACTCTGCCGTAGTGGGTTCAGAGCTTGAGGTCGTCGTTTACGCAGAGAATATGCTTGACATGAAAAATGCAAACCTTTTCTTTGGGTATGATGCAGATTATCTTGAGTTTGTAAGCGTTGCTCCTGCTGACAGTGCAAGCTACGACATGGGCGTTGGTAATAATCTTGAGGACGGCTATGCATCATGGGCATTTGTTTATACACAATCAGCACTTGATGATTCCGATCTCGTTGTTCTCACCTTCAACGTTCTTGAGGCAGGTTATTCAGAAATTTACTGCACTGTAGGTACATGGGAAGGTACAGAAGTTCCCTATGACACAGGCATTGGTATCTATGCTTATGAAGAGCATGTTCATGACTACACATATTCAGTAGTTGTTACTCCTGCTTCATGCTACAGTGACGGTTATACAACTTATACCTGCTCTTGCGGTGACAGCTATACCGCTGATTGGGTTTATTCAGGTCACAGTTATACAACAACAGTAACAGAGCCTACCTGTACAAGCTCAGGTTATACTACATATTCATGTTCTGCATGCGGTTACAGCTATACAACAGATTATACATATTCAAACGGTCATACATATGTTGACAGTTTATACTGTACATCCTGTGACAACTGTGCATTTAGTTACAGTCTTGATAAAGACGGTAATGCAATTATTACATATTGCTATTGGAATGTAAGCGGAAAAATCTCCATTCCCGATAAGATTGACGGTCACACTGTTGTTTCAATCGGTGAGTATGCTTTTGACTGGTGTGAATCCATCACAAGCGTTACTATTCCTGCAACGGTAAAGACAATCGCTTATGAAGCATTCTATGGCTGTACAGCTCTTGAGAGCGTATCTATCGGCGGCGGTGTTACAGATATCTATGACTATGCATTCGCTAATTGTACTTCTCTTACTTCAGTAACACTTCCCGCAAGTGTAACCTCACTTGGTGACGGCGTGTTCAGAGGTTGTACAAGCCTTGAAAAAATCATTGTAAATGCAAACAACACTGCTTATTCAAGCGACAGCAACGGCATCCTTTATAATAAGGATAAAACCGAAATTCTTGCTTGTCCTCCCGCAACAGCACTCACAAGTGTTACAATTCCTGCAACTGTAACAAAGATTGGTGACTCTGCTTTTTATGCATGCTCCGCAGTTACGGAAATCGTTATTCCCGACACTGTAACAGAAATAGGCAATCGTGCCTTCTACAACTGTAATAAGCTTCTTAAACTTGAGATTCCCGCAGGCGTAACAGAGATCGGTGAATATGCATTCAGCGAATGTGATAAGATAACAACTCTTGTTATTCCTGAAGGCGTTACAAAGCTCAGTGACGGCTTGTTCTACGGCTGTGAAAGACTTACATTCCTTACTCTTCCCACAGCTTATACAGAGATCGGCGATTCAACATTCGGATATTGTGAAGGTCTTACAAGCATTGAAATTCCTGAAACTGTAACAGAAATCGGAAGTTATGCTTTTGGCAGTTGTACTTATCTTTCAAGTATTACTCTTCCCTCAGGTATTACAGAAATCAAGGATAGCACATTCTACAGATGTCACGCTCTTACAAGCATTGATATTCCCGAAGGCGTTACATCTATCGGCTATGATGCTTTCTATTATTGCAAAAAGCTTCTTAGCGTTACAATTCCTTCTACTGTAACCGAAATCGGTGCTTATGCGTTTGAAGATTGTTATAATCTGGATGCTATTGTTATCCCCGAAGGTGTAACGGATATCGGAGCAGGTGCTTTTAGAGACTGTACAAGCCTTGAAAGCATAACTCTTCCTTCAACGCTGATTCATGTAGGTTCTGATATTATTTACAACACTGCATACAGCAATGATGCTTCCAATTGGACAGACGGTGTTCTTTACATGGGCACATTTCTTCTTGATGTAAATAAAGAAGAACTTCCCACAGATTATACAATTAAGGATGGCACAACTGTTATTTCCAATTCTGCATTCTATTATGCTTATAATCTTGAAAGCATTACCATTCCCAAGGGCTTGAAGACAATTGGTGATTATGCATTTGAAGAATGTGATGCTCTTAAAAAAGCTACGATTTATTATGGCGTAACAGAAATCGGCAACTATGCATTTGCATACTGTTATGATCTCAAATCAATAGGTATTCCCTCCAGTGTGACAACTATCGGTTATAATGCATTTTATGACTGTTATTCTATTGAGTCCATCACTATCCCTGCAAGTGTAACAGAGATCGGTTCTTATGCATTTGCATATTGTGACAGCCTTACTTCTATTACTCTTCCTGACAGTAATCCTGTTATCGGCACTCATGCATTCTATTCCTGTGGTTACTATGATGATTATGATAACTGGCAGGACAATATGCTCTATATCGGTAACTATCTGATTAAAACAAATTATCGTGGCAGCGGCAAGCTTACCGTTAAGGACGGCACTATTCAGATTGCCGGCGGTGCATTTGAAGATTGCTATGCAGAAGAGATTGTTCTTCCCGAAAGTGTTACTATTATCGGTGATAGTGCATTCTCATGGTGTTATGAGCTTGAAAAGGTCAATATCCCTTCAGCAGTAACATATATAGGAGACGAGGCGTTCTATTACTGTGAAGAACTCCTTACTCTTACAATTCCCGAAACAGTTACATATCTCGGCGAATATGCATTCTATGGCTGTGAAGATCTTATGACTGCAAATATTCCTGCATCAATTACAGAAATTCCCGATGGTCTTTTCAGTCGTTGTAAGAGCCTTACAAGCATTACTCTTCCCGAAGGTACAACTATTATCGGTGATTATGCATTCTATCGCTGTTCAAGCCTTGAAAGCATTTCAATCCCCGAAACAGTAACTGAGATTGGCTCTTATGCTTTTGCAGGCTGTGAGAAAATCAAGGAAGTAACTGTTCCGGAAGGTGTCCTTTCAATCGGTGATTGTGCATTCGGTTATATCTATGAAGAAGAAGTTGACGAATACGGCTATGTTATCAACAGTAAAATGGTTGTAGACGAAGAGTTTGTTCTTACAGGTATTATCGGCACTGCAGCAGAGACATACGCAGCAGAGAATGATATTACATTTAACGGCGTTCTTGGTGCAAATCCCGAGCTTGGTCTTAACGAAGGCAGCACTATCGTTATAAATGCCGAGGCTCTTCAGGTAACTATTGCTGACAATTCAACCGTTACAGCAGTTCTTGAGCAGATTTCCAATGAAACTGTTAAGATTTATGGTGCAGATGGCGTTGAACTTGCAGCAGATGCTCTTGTAGGTACAGGTGCAGTTATCAAAATTATGTACGGTGAAGAAGTTCTTTCTGAGTACACAGTTCTTGTTCTTTGCGATATCGACGGTAATGGTAAGGCAACTGCGGCAGACGCAAGACTTGCTCTTAGAAATTCTGCAAAGCTTGACACTCTTGAGGGTGTTTACCTTGCAGCCGCTGACGTTGATGCAAACGAAAAGGTTACTGCAGCAGACGCAAGATATATTCTTCGTAAGTCAGCAAAACTTGAAGGCTGATCTTAACTTTGGTTAAAAATTTAAGTCCCTAAGACCTGAGTCTTAGGGACTTTTTTCATTGGGTGAAATCCTCTGCTGCCTGCACATATTCACAGCAGAATACGATATATTCGGAATTAGAAGAAAAAATAAATTTATATCTTAATGCTGAATAGGTTTCAAACAGATCCGAGAAATAGAAGTTGATGTTATTTAAGCTCAAAGATTCATTAAGCTCAGCACTTTCATTATCAGAAAGTGTACAGAAGCACTCAATGATTGCGGCTGTAAAAGATTTGAAAGCATTTCTTTGTCCGTCTGTGGTCATTTTTGATTTTTCTGCTGTGACACATATGGAATCAATGTTGTTTTCTTCATCAACTACCATTGAAAGTATTATGTCGTCTTCTGAACACAAACTGAAATATACATGATACGCTCCGTTATACAAAAACATATCAAAATAGTCAAAGGCATAGTGTTCGTTAACTTCACCTAATCGTTCTGACAGCATTTCATAATCAGGCCGGCTGTTTTCCGAACAAGCCGAAAACGAAAACAATACAAAAAGAATCAGTATCGGTGCCAAAACTTTCTTCATGAGAAACACTCCTTTGTACCATTATATTAGTACAAAGAGGAACGTAGAACAAAGGAGCTGTAAAAAAACACTTTTTTACGCCAACTTTTATTTTTTGGTTGCTTTTTTATTTAAAAATTTATGCGTAGCCCTTTTCGCCGACTACACTTTTTTTTCATCCCCTTTAAGCTTGTATTCCATGTAAATACGCTGTTTTGACATTCCGCAGCTTTCATAGAACTTTATTGCGTTTTCGTTGAAAGCCCATACGTTAAGCTCACAAATGCTGCAATCCTCATCAACTGCCATCTGCTTAGTCGTCTCCATGAGCATTTTACCTATACCGTGCTTTCTGAATTGGGAATCAACACAGACGTCGTCAATATACATCTTTTTCTGACCGATAATGATTCCGTCATTTTCAGTGGTATAAATTTTTGATATGGTGTAACCTAAAACATAATCGACTTCGTTTACGGCAACGAAAATAATTTCATTATCATCTGCAATTTTCTTTTCTACATCTTCAATACCGTATTTTGCTCCGCCTCCCGCATAAATATCGGGTCTTCCTTTGTGATGAAGCTCTGCTATCGTTTCAAGAAGCTGAGCGATTCTGTGAGCATCCTGCTTTTGAGCACGTCTTATTTTTATTTCCATCCGTTTTGTCCTTCTTCTTCCTTTTTCTTAATTTATAACATATAAAAATTTGCATGTCAATTTAATCGGTTGACAATCAGACGAATATTTTGTATTATTTAATGTGTATTATTTATTATAAACTTTACGAGTGGGGATGCCTGATGAATTTACTTGCAATCGGTGATGTTGTAGGCTCTTTGGGCTGTGAATTTCTGAGAAAAACACTGCCGGCTTTCAAAAAAGTTAAAAATATTGATATCTGCATTGTTAACGGTGAAAATTCGGCTCCGGGGAACGGAATTATTCCTCAATCCGCAAATCATATTCTTGACAGCGGTGCCGACCTTATAACAACGGGAAATCATGCACTTCGCCGTTTTGAGATTTACGATAAATTCGATGAAGAGGGCTATCCTATGATACGCCCTGCAAATTTCTATAAGACTGCCCCGGGTAAAGGGTATTACATCATTGACAAAGGCTTTATTCAGATTGCGGTTATCAATCTGATGGGTGTGGTTTATCTTGAAAATAATGAAAACCCCTTTGACTGTGTTGACAGAATACTTGAGCAGGTAAAGGATTGCAGAATAAAGATTTTGGATTTTCATGCAGAGGCAACAGCAGAAAAAAGAGCAATGGGCTTTTATCTGGACGGAAAAATATCTGCGATGTTCGGTACACATACCCATGTGCCTACTGCTGACGCTCAGGTTTTGCCAAAAGGAACGGGCTATATAACCGATTTGGGAATGACCGGTCCCATTCATTCCGTTCTGGGTATCAAGCCGGAGCTTGCAATTGAAAAGACACGAACAAATTTACCCGTAAAGTTTGAAAATTCTGAAGGCGACTGCAAAATGGAGGGATGTATCTTTGAAATCGACAACAAAACAGGCAAGACACTCTCGGTGGAGCAGGTCATTATCACTTAGAATCATAAGTCTTGTTACATTATGTGCCATTTTTGTCTGCAGTTTTTCCGGCTGTGACGATACTGTTGTTGCAACGGAGGCTGAAACAGTTTTTGACAAAACCGTTCAGGTGCAGACATCAACTCAGTCTCTCAGCTTAGG
Organism: uncultured Eubacteriales bacterium; assembly: GCA_964454355.1. GTDB lineage: Bacteria > Bacillota > Clostridia > Oscillospirales > Acutalibacteraceae > UBA1081. The sequence goes on from CAYVTA010000039.1 coordinate 10,144, forward strand.
ATACTCATCAAGCGATTCTCTTAATCCGTATTTTATTTCAACAGATCTTAATTCGGATTTGATTTCTCTTGTTTTTGAGTCGCTTTTTTATGTGGATGAAACTTTCTGTGCATCAAACGGTTTGGCAACACTGCATTATCTGACAGACAGCACACTTACTGTTAAGCTTGATACAACGGCGGCGTTTTCTGACGGTGTACAGTTTTCTTCAGCAGATGTAGTTTATTCTTTCAACCTTGCCAAAAGCTCAGATAAATATAAAAACAGCCTGAAATATATTGAGTCTGCTGTCTCCGGCGGCAGTGATACCGTTAATTTTACATTGACCGGACTTTATGAAACAGCCCAGGAGAGCCTGACTTTTCCAATTGTAAAGAGCAATACGGCAGATTATGCTGACAGTATTCCGATCGGAACGGGGATGTATTCGATTTCGGTAAACAGTTCAGATGTAACGCTTAATTATAATCCGTATTGCAGAAAACCGTCTGCAAATATTTCTACTGTTGAGTTGCAGCCTCTTGATGATTATTCCACACTTGTGCATACATTGGAGCTTGGAAAAATAGATGCATATTTCGATGATTTGTCTTCGGGCAGTTATTCTCAGGCAAATGCACAGACATCAAAAACAAATATGTCAAATCTTGTTTTTCTGGGAATGAACAGCAATTCTTACGGGCTTTCATCCTCTTCGGTAAGGAAAGCTGTTTATTATTCAATTAACAGACAGTCCATAGTTACAAATTCATTTAAAAATTATGCAGTTGAGAGCTATACGCCTTATCATCCTGATTGGTATGCATATACTTCATCGGGATATGATACTTCGGTGTTTGCACTTGATTATTCAAAGGCTCAGTCCCTTATGGCAGCCGCCGGCTTTAATGATACACTTAATTATACCCTGATAGTATATTCCGGCAATAATTTCAAAATTGCGGCGGCAAAGGAAATACAGGCAAGTCTTTTGAATATCGGTATTAATGTGACTATAAGGGAGCTTACCTGGGACAGCTATAAATTGGCTCTTATTGAGGGTAATTATGATCTTTATATCGGAGAAATCAAGCTTCCCGGAAATATGGATATGTGGGCTTTGTTTTCAGACAGCAAAGCGGTTTACGGCGTTTCCGCATCTGATACGACAGGTGCAGCTTACAGCGAATTTGCATCGGGGAATATCTCGCTTAATGCGTTGACAGATTCCTTCCTTCAGAATATGCCTTTTGCTCCTATCTGTTACAGAAAAGGTGTACTCGTTTATGCAAAAGAGATTACCCCCTCTGCAGATTGCGATGCGGATAATGTTTATAAGAATATCTATGAATGGAACAAACAATAATTGTGTATTTTGCATTGTGCATTAAATTATTGTTGCTCTTGACTTTATTCATTAATCAAACTATAATTGTATATACTAAAATGAGATAATTTGCACTCGGAGTGGTTTTATGAAAAACGTTCTCATTCTTTTCGGTGGAAAGAGCAGTGAATATGAGGTTTCGTTACAGTCTGCGTTTTCCGTTATTTCAAATATACCAAAGGATAAATATACTGTAACCCTGTTGGGTATTACAAAAGATGGCAGATGGCTGGTTTTTGAAGGCAATGCCGACAAAATTCGTTCGGGAGAGTGGTTCAGTGATAATTGCTCATCTGCAATGATATCTACGGATTTCGGTGACAGCTCGGTTATTGTTTTCAGAGAAAACGGTGCGGAAAAAATACATATTGATGCTTGTTTTCCTGTTTTGCACGGCAAAAACGGTGAGGACGGAACAGTGCAGGGACTTCTTGAGCTTTCGGGCATTCCTTATGTAGGCTGTGATACTCTTTCCAGTGCAATGTGCATGGATAAGGCAATAACTAATATGACTGCTGACAGTGCAGCTATTCCCCAGGCAAAGTGGCTCGGCATTACAAAGTACGATTATTATAAAGACAGAGATTCCTTTGTAAACGCTTGTATAGATAAGTTAGGATTGCCTGTGTTTATCAAACCTGCAAATGCAGGTTCTTCCGTTGGTATCTCGAAGGCAAAAAGCATTGAAGATATCTATACTGCTATGGATACGGCATTTAAAGAGGATTCAAAAGTCGTCGCTGAAGAATATATTGATGGCAGGGAAGTCGAATGTGCAGTGCTGGGAAACAGTGAGCCTGTAGCTTCCGTTCTCGGTGAAATAAAACCTGCAAGCGAGTTCTACGACTATGAAGCAAAGTATATCAATAATGATTCCGTTTTGTGTATTCCTGCACAGCTTGATGATGCTGTTTCCGAAGAGGTAAGGGCTTATGCCGTAAAAGCGTACAAAGCAATGGGCTGTTCCGGACTTTCCAGAGTAGATTTCTTTGTCAGAAAAAGTGACGGTAAGGTTATGTTTAACGAAATAAACACGCTTCCCGGTTTTACACCCATCAGTATGTATTCAAAAATGCTGGATGCTTCGGGAATTCCTTATCCCGAGCTTATTGACAGACTTATTAATTTAGCATTGGAAGAAAAATAATGAAAAAGGATATTCTTATTACGATTAATGATTCTCATACTGCAGAAGGCAACACTGATTCTTATGAAATGACCACAAGAGGTACGTTTGAGGGTTATGACTTCAATTATGTCGTGGAGTATGACGAACAGTATGATGAGCTTGCGGGCTGTCATACGATAATGACAGTGAAAGATGGAAAATGCGTTACCATCGTGCGTTCGGGAAGCTATCCGTCGGAGCTTACCATAGAAAGAGGAAAGCGTCATAACTGTCAGTACAACACTCCTTACGGCTCAATGCTCATCGGTATTGTAGCTCAGAAAGTCAAATCCAAGGTGAAAGACGGTACAGGTACTCTTGAATTGAAATATACCATTGACTTTTATGGCGGCGTTGCCAGTGAGAACAGCTTAAAAATCAAATTTGATTAAATTGGTATATTATACATTGTAAATTGATAAAGGATGAATAATAAAATGAGCTATATAGTAAAAAAAGCAGAACAACAGATTTACGACATTATTAACAAGGCTCTTGCATCAGCAATTGAAAAAGGCGAGCTTCCTCAAGGTGAAGTTCCTGCATTTAAGGTTGAGATTCCTGCGGACAGATCACATGGAGATTATTCAACAAATGCAGCAATGGTTTCGGCAAGAGTTTTCAGAACAGCTCCCATGAAAATCGCCGCTGCTCTTTGTGAAAATGCTCAGCTTGAGGGTACATATTTCAATAAGATTGAAGCTGCGGGAGCAGGTTTTATCAATTTTACTCTTGATCAGTCATATTACAGTGACATTCTTTTTGATGTTGATGAAAAAGGGGAAATGTACGGACATTCTGACTTCGGTAATGGAAAGAGTGCACTCGTCGAGTTCGTTTCCGCAAACCCCACAGGTCCGATGCATATAGGTAACGCAAGAGGCGGTGCAATGGGTGACTGCCTTGCTGAAATTCTTTCCTGGGCAGGTTATCATGCAGAGAGAGAGTTTTATGTAAACGATGGCGGCAATCAGATTGAAAAGTTCGGACTTTCGCTTGATATCCGCTATCAGCAACACTTCGGTGCAGATGTTGAAATGCCTGAAGACTCTTATCACGGACAGGATATTATTGACCATGTAGTAAATTTTGCTGAAATTAACGGCGATAAATATATGAACGCAACTGAGCAGGAGCGTAGAAAGGCTCTTGTTGATTATGCTCTTCCTCTTAACATACAGGGGCTTGAGCGTGACTTGCTCAAATACAAAATAAAGTATGACACATGGTTTAAGGAAAGCACTCTTCACAACAGCGGCGAAGCTAAAAAGGTTGTTGACATGCTTACCGAAAACGGTTATACCTATGAACAGGACGGTGCCGTATGGTTCAAGGCTGAACAGTTCGGTTGTGACAAGGACTTTGTTCTTCGCCGTTCCAACGGTTTCTATACTTATATCGTTCCCGATATTGCATATCATTATAATAAGCTTGTGACAAGAGGCTTTGACAGAGCGATTGACATTCTTGGCGCAGACCATCACGGCTATGTGCCCAGACTTAAAGCAGCTATACAGGCTCTCGGTGTTGACCCCTCAAGAATTGAGGTCATTCTTATGCAAATGGTTCGCCTTGTTAAGGACGGCGAGGTTATAAAGGCTTCAAAGCGTTCCGGTAAGGCTATTACACTTGTTACTCTTCTTGATGAAGTACCTATTGATGCTGCAAGATATTTCTTTAACATGAGAGAGGCTAATACTCATTGTGATTTTGATCTTGACCTTGCAATTGAAGAGTCTTCAACAAACCCTGTTTACTACTGTCAGTATGCTCATGCAAGAATTTGCAGTATTTTCAGAAAAATGGAAGAAAAAGGCATTGAAGTTGCAGATTGCACAAAGGAGCAGGCTATGCTTCTTACAGCAGAGGAGGAAACAGAGCTTATCCGACACATTTCATCTCTTACAGGCGAAATTGAGAACGCTGCAAAGATTCTTGATCCCTCAAAAATTACAAAGTATGTCCATGACCTGGCAACACTGTTTCATAAGTTCTATAATGCTTGCCGTTGCGATGTTGAGGATGAAAATTTGCGGACTGCAAGATTATTCCTTTGCAAATGTGTCAAAGATGTTATGTATAATGTGCTGACAATGATGAAGCTGTCAGCTCCGGAAAGTATGTAAACAATAATTTATCGTACAAGTTTGATTGTGCCACATAAAAGTTTTGGTCGAGCTTTTTCAAAAGCTCGTGGGTTTCAAAAGGGCAATGCCCTTTGTCGCACTCCGCAGAGTGCGAAACTCCTTTGCTAAAAAAACGCAGGAGGGGAGCAAAAACAGTCCTGCGTGACTGTTTTTGTGTGGGGAACCCTCGCCGGGAGCTCCCGTTACATTATGCTAAATTATTGTTTGTGGAGGTGAAAATATGCCGAAAAATGAAAACAGGCCTGTTGCACAAAACAAAAAGGCTTATCACGATTATTTTGTGCTGGAAACTTACGAAACAGGTATAGAGCTGTTCGGTACGGAGGTAAAATCCGTCCGTCAGGGCAAAGTGAATCTTAAAGACTCATGGTGCAATATTGTTGAAGGTGAAATTTTTGCCAACGGAACGCATATTTCACCTTATGACCATGGTAATATATTTAACAGGGATCCGCTCAGACCGAAAAAACTGTTAATGCATAAGAAAGAAATACTAAAGCTTTTCGGCTTGACAAAACAGCAGGGCTATGCCATAATACCGTTACAGATATATTTTAAAAAAGGCAAAGCAAAAATGCTGATAGGACTTTGTAAAGGTAAAAAACTTTATGATAAGCGTGAAGCAGCCGCTAAAAAGAGTGCTGACAGAGAGATTGAACGCAGTATGTCTTTAAGAAATTCATGATTTGTAATTCCGATAATGCATAATTACGCATTATGAATTATATATAAGGGGATGAAAGGATTTCGACGGGGGTTTTGAACCTCGGTAAGCGAGCAGAGGTGTGGTACCGCTTTAAAAACCGCAAGTTTATTAAAAATAAACGACAACAATAAAACTGTTTTAGCAGCTGCTTAATTAGCTGCCGTCTTACCTGAGAGTACTGCGGCTTAGGATAAGGCGTCGATTAGCAGTGAACGTGAACGGGTGAGTGTCTCCGTAACTCGTCATGCATAACGGAGCTGTCCGATTGCAAGCCTGCCGACAGGCGTGCATGAGGAGAGATTTAGTATATCGGCTACGCTCGTAGAAAGCTGTGGGAATGGATTTTCGGACGCGGTTTCGAGTACCGCCATCTCCACCAAAAAACGGCATACTCTCGTATGCCTGAAAAGAATAAAGAATAGCGAATAAATAAGAAATAATAAATGTATGCAGTTTTTGCGTTTGGATTATTCTTTATTCCCTATTCTTTTTCTTTATTTTAACATTTTTAACGGAAGTGGGTTTTATGGATCTTAATTACGAAAAAATAGACCAATACAGTCCTACGTACACTGCACCTTACAGCAGAGTGTGTGTTTCGAGTAGGGCCATAATAGTTGTTGAAAACAAAATTTTGCTGTCACATGAGTCGAATACGGGATTTTATATGTCTCCGGGAGGAAGCCTTGAGGAAGGTGAGACCCTTGAGGAATGCTGTATCAGAGAGCTTATGGAGGAAACAGGCTTTAAGGTCAAGCCGATAAAACAGTTTGTTACGGTTAATGAGTATTGCTATGATACTTTATATGTAAGTAATTATTTTATTTGCGATATAGTGGGCGAGTGTGAACGCAGTCTTACTGAAACGGAGACCGCCAAAGGCATGGTTCCCAAATGGGTCGAGCTGGAAAATGCTGTTGAGCTTTTTTCGGAATATTCAAAGCATACGCCAGACAAAGAAAGTCTTTACCGTCGTGAATATACGGTTGTCAATAAATACATTTGTTCAAAGGGCTGTGAGAACTGATCACGGCTCTTTCATTTGTATTTGCATTTTTACAAAGAAAAATAAGATATATTTTCCGGTAAAGACCTGTTTTTGTGCCTGTGGGGATTTTGCACAGAAGAAAGACAGAAAAATTGTCAAAATTTTCACAATAAATGTTACTTTTTGCCTTGCATTTAAATTTAATTCGGGTATAATGTATAGTGGGTTGAATTTGAAACAGTTTTAAACTTACAGGAGGTAAACATATGAAAGTTCAGTTCACTGAAACCATTTTGCGTGATGCACAGCAGTCTCTGATTGCCACAAGAATGCCGTTTGAAACTTTCAAACCCGTTCTTGAAAAGCTTAACAAAGCAGGTTATTATTCACTTGAGTGCTGGGGCGGTGCAACATTTGACTCATGCCTTCGTTATCTTAACGAAGATCCGTGGGAGAGACTCAGAAAAATCAAAGCAGCTTGTCCTGATACAAAGCTTCAGATGCTTTTGAGAGGTCAGAATCTTCTCGGCTATAA
>CAYVTA010000040.1:0-17003 GCA_964454355.1 uncultured Eubacteriales bacterium
CATGATTGTATTTTATAGAGGTGAAAAGCATGTCTATTGATATTTACAGCAGTTTCTTTGTTCAAGTTGTTTTATTTGCACTGCTTGCATTGGTTTTGCTTATATCTGCTATGTCGCTTTTCATAAAACCCGCAAAGAGAACAATTAGAGCCAGCCTTGTGGACGACAAAACAGGACATATTATAGACATCTGTCAGGCAGAAACCTCTATCGGCAGAGCTAAAGCCTGTGATTTGGTTATATCTGACGCTTCAGTATCAAGATTTCATGCTGTACTATCAAAAAGAAAAAACGGTTGGATTATTTTTGATACACATTCAACTGCAGGTGTGCGAGTTAACGGCAATCAAATAGAAAAAAAAGAATTGTTGAATGATGGAGATGCTATTGTTTTTGGGAAAACAAAATATATCTTCTATTCAACTGCAGTTACAACCAGACAGCAGGTCGTTCCGAAAACTCGTCAGAGTTCTCAGCGTTCTCAGACAACAAAGCACAAAAAACCAATAAACACTGATACAAAAAATGATAAAACAGTCAGATACGAGAAAAACACCGGTGCACGTAATCGTAAACAATAAATTCGGAGTGAGTAATTTTGGAGACAACGAAAAATACGAAATTATATTTCGGACGACCGGGCAGTATGTACGGTCTTGTCAGCTTGCTTATTATGCTGTTTTTGACAATATATCAGGTTATTATGAGTTACTGTGTGCTCAAAGAAGCGGGTGAATATTTTTCCGAGCTTTTAATTTATTTTGCTGCATACATAATAGCAGAATGGATTTATTATTTTATATTTGCTATAGTTCAGAATCGTCATATAAGTTTGGAAATGATTGCGTTTGCACTGTCTTCTATAAGCCTTTTTGTCACGGCGAGTGTATCACCGTCAAAAACGCAAACTCAATTTGTTGCAATTTTTATAGGACTTGCATTATTTATTGCAATGGTTTTATTTATGAGAAGCACAACACGAACAAGTGCAATGAGAATGCCTATGGCGATTGCTGCAATTGCATTGTTGTTATTTACACTTATTTTTGCATCTTACACAAACGGTGCAAAGAACTGGATATATATAGGCCCAATATCAATCCAGCCTTCTGAATTTGTTAAGCTTGCGTTTATTTATGTTGGTGCCGCTACTCTCGATAAACTGCAGTCTTCACGGTCACTTACTGCATATGTTTTCTTCTCAGTAGGATGCGTTGGACTTTTAGGGTTAATGTCCGATTTCGGAACGGCACTTATTTATTTTACCACTTTTCTGCTTATAGCTTTTTTGCGTTCCGGTGATGTGCGTACAATCATTCTTGTGTGTACTGCTGCAATTATTGGTGTTATTCTTATTCTGACTATGAAATCATACATTCTCAATCGCTTTGCCAGCTACAGGCATATATGGGAGCATATGTACGATTCCGGCGGATATCAACAGACTCGAACTCTAATTTATGCCGCAAGTGGTGGCTTTTTTGGTGTTGGAATCGGAAACGGTTATTTAAGAGAAGTTTTTGCGGCAAGTGAAGATTTAATTTTTGGACTTGTTTGCGAAGAATTAGGTATGCTAACAGGATTTCTGATTGTTTTTTGTCTTGTATTATTAAGTTTTTCAACTGCATATAATGCAAAATTTGCAAGATCGACATTTTTTACTATTTCAGCTTGTGCTGCTGCAGGAATGATTATTGTCCAGACAGCTTTGAATGTTTTTGGAGTCACGGACTTTTTACCGCTCACCGGTGTCACACTCCCCTTTGTCAGTCGAGGCGGTTCAAGTATGATTTGTTCGTGGGGGTTGCTTGCCTTCATAAAAGCAGCCGACTCAAGAACTTATCCTGAAGCCCGGCACAGTATACCGGAGGGCAAACGTAGATGAAAACTATCAATAAACGTATTCTTTTGCTCATATCTGTTACTGTTTTATTTCTCGTTGTTTTGATACTTCTTATGTTCTCAATGTTTTCTAATGCTGAAAATTATGCCTTAAAATCTGTAAATAAACATTTATATTCAAGTAATGTTCTTGTAAATGCGGGCGATATTGTTGACAAGAATGGAAAAATACTTGCAACTACTGTTGACAGAGAGAGAACATATAACGAGAGTGCAACAGTAAGGAAAGCATTTCTGCATATAATAGGTGACAATCAAGGATTTATATCCGGCGGATTGCAGGATACATTCAGAAGCGAACTTTCAGGCTATAGTATTATTTATGGTGTAAATAAGGAATCTTCAAACATATTAACACTTACGTTGGATGCTGATTTATGTGCATATGCATATGAGCAATTAAGACCATATAAAGGTACGATTGCCGTATGTAATTACAAAACTGGCGAAATAATATGTATTGCTACATCACCGTCTTATGATATGTATAACAAGCCTACAGATATTGATGATAATAACGATTATGAAGGTGTTTATATTAACCGATTATACGGAGGTCTATATACACCCGGTTCTGTATTTAAGGTAATTACTGCAATGTCTGCAATCGAAAATATTGATAATATCTATACTCGCACATTCACTTGCGAAGGAACATACACTATGAGTGATGGCGGAAAAATTGTTTGTAATGATGTTCACGGCAAGATTTCTTTTGAACAGGCTCTTAATAAATCCTGCAATATAGCATTTGCACAAATCGCTGTTGAACTTGGTGTTGAAAAATTAAAAGAGGCGTTTTCTTCTGCAGGTTTAGATGTCTCTCATACCACTCAGGACAGAATAAAATCATCAGCAGGTTCTTTAGGCATAAACGAAGAAACAAGTGTTACAGATTTAGGATGGACCGGAGTTGGCCAAGCAGTTACGCTTGTTAACCCGTATTCTGTTCTGACTTTCATGTGTGCGATTGCAAACGGCGGCACAGCCTATGAGCCATATTTTGTTAATTCGGTGATAAATGACAGCGGAAAAGCTATATATAGTGCAAAACCTGTTGATTCAGGTTTAAATATCAGTTCTACTACTGCGGCAACGCTTAAAACAATGATGCGTTCGACTGTTTCAAATTATTATGGTGATTATATGTTTGGAAATCTTACTATGTGCGGAAAAACAGGTACTGCCGAACGTGATGAAGGTAATCCTCATGCATGGTTTGCAGGATTCTCTGCGGACGAAGATTTTCCTTATGCTGTTGTAGCTGTGCTTGAAGACAGCGGTTCAGGACTTTCATATGCCGGTACAGCAGCATCAAATGTTTTACAAAAGTTGTATAATCAAATTTACTGATAAATCGGAGGAAGAAAAAGAATGAGTTTTATTGAAATGGAATCAGTATACAAACGATATAAAATGGGGGAAATAACGATCAATGCGGTTGATAATGTTTCATTTTCCATTGAGCAGGGAGAATTATGCATGATTGTAGGACCCAGCGGTGCCGGAAAAACAACAGTACTTAACATTCTCGGCGGTATGGATGACTGCAATGACGGAAAAATACGAATTGGCGGAGAATTAATCAATAATTACTCAAAAAAGAAACTTACTGATTATAGACGTTATGATGTAGGTTTCGTTTTTCAGTTCTATAATCTTGTTCCAACTCTTACTGCTCTTGAGAATGTGGAACTAGCTTCGCAGATCAGTAATAAATCTCTCCGTCCTGAAAAGGTTCTTGAAAAAGTCGGTCTTGGTGATAGAATGAACAACTTTCCGTCACAGCTTTCAGGTGGTGAACAGCAGCGTGTTGCCATTGCACGTGCTTTGGCTAAAAATCCTAAACTACTGCTCTGTGATGAACCTACCGGAGCTCTCGATTATAAAACAGGCAAGCAAATTTTATCTCTTCTGCAGCAAACCTGTCACACCACCGGTATGACTGTTGTTATTATCACTCATAACCAGTCAATTACTCCCATTGCAGACAGAATAATAACAATGAAAAACGGAAGAGTCAACAGAATAGAAATTAATGAAACTCCCCTGTCTGTTGACATGATTGAGTGGTAACGGAGGATTATAAATGAGTAGTGCACTTTTACTCGATATACTTCGTACGATCAAACGATCCCTAAATCGATTTATATCGATTATAATGATAGTTGCATTGGGCACAGGTGTATATGTCGGTATGAAATCAACGAGCCCGTCCATGAGTGCAACGGCAAATGAATACTTCGAAACAAACAATTTGATGGATATTAGAGTTCAGTCCCCAATTGGATTGGCACCATCAGATATTGAAAACATAAGAAAAATTGACGGTGTAGACGGTGTTATGGGATCAAAATTTGTTGATGCCCTTGTTCTTGTCAATGGTGAACCTGAAATTGATATTGATGGTACGCAAATCAGCACCAGAGCTTACAGCATCAGTCTTACACAATTACAAGAATATTATTATGGTGGCGATAATGCTGATTTTATCAACAGACCTAAACTTCTTGAAGGAAGCTATCCAACATCTTCAAATCAATGTCTTGTTGATGCAAGTGCATTGTCTACACCTGATTCATATCAAATTGGGAATACTATTTCACTTGAGGCTGACTCCAATACCGATTTATCAAGCCTTGCGATAACTGAATTTAAAATCGTAGGTATTATCAGTTCTCCATATTATATTTCTTTTGAACGAGGAAACAGTCTTGTCGGCAGCGGTAAGATCGGTACATATATTTACATTCCTGAATCGGCATTTACCGCTGATTATTACAGCGAAATTTACGTTACGGTTAAAGATGCGGACAAGTACTCCCCTGATTCCGAAGAATATGAGCAGCTTGTATCCGAAGTATCAGCAAAAATAGAAACTGTTTCAACTTCCTGCATATCAGCAAGAGCTGAGGAATTGAAATCAACTCTTCCGACACAAATTGCATCAGCTCAGGCAGACTATAATTCAGCAAAAGAAAAAATTGAAACAAGCCTTGCAGACGCAGAGAAGCAACTGGAGTTATATCAATATTATGTCGATGATCCGGAAGGTGCATACAACAGTGCTGTAAGTCAAGCAGCTGAAGCGTTGGGGATGGCTGAAGATGAATTTAACGGAAGCACAGCAGAATATTATGCCGCCGTAGAATCATACAACAGCAAATTAGAAGAATATAAAGCTGCAAGAGCTGAACAGGAAGAAATGTATAATGCACTCACAGAAGCTCAAAATCAATACAATCAAGCTCAGTCATTATTGTCATCTGCTCAAACTGCACAACAAACGGCAAGCCAGCTTGTAACATCTACTAAATCAGTAATTGAATCTGCTAACAGCATTCTTACTTCACTTGAAGCATACCAAAACGGTCAAATGGATTCGAGTGAGCTTGCAACCGTTCTCTCTACGCTGCAAAGCATTAATCCGGATCTTTATGCTTCAATATCTTCTCTCTCTGCTGTAAGTATGGCAACAGAAGCAATCGCTCTTGTTAATCCCTATCTTGAACAGCAAAAAAGTCAGCTTGCAGTGTATGAAGAACAATTGGAAGAATCACAGGCAGCTCTTGATGCATATTCCAATCAGTTCCAGCAAACAGCCGTAGTTCTTGCAGCGGCAAAAGAAGCCTATGAAAAGGCAGACGATGAGCTTGATGCTGCGTATGAAGAGCTCAATTCGTTTTACAATCAGATTGAAGGTTCAAAAACTCAACTCTCAGCAGCACAAATTGAGCTTATGATGAACCAGAATTCCGTAAGCAGTGATCTGGATACATTAAAAACTGTTATAGCTAACGCATCAACTTATCTCGAGCAAGCAACAGAACAATACAATAAACAAAAAGCCTCAGCCGAGTCACAGCTTTTAAATGCAGAAAATCAGATAAAGAAAGCAAGAGAAACATATAATAAACTTGATACTGCAAAATGGAATATATATGACCGATACGATACACCGGGTTATACAAGTTACTCAAATGCAATCAACACTGTAAATGCCCTTTCAAATATATTTCCTCTTATTTTCTTCATTGTTGCTGTGTTGGTTTGCCTTACAACAATGTCAAGAATGGTTGAAGAAGAAAGAACTCAGATGGGCACACTGAAGGCACTGGGCTATTCCAATGGCTCTATTATAGCAAAATATGCATTATATGCATTATTTGCGAGTATAATCGGTGCCGCATTAGGTATTGTTATAGGTATTTTTGCAATGCCATATGCTATATCTAAGGCTTATTCTATCATGTTTACCCTTCCGGCACTTAAATTTGACTTCCCTATTGGATATATTCTTACAGGTATGGGAATTTCAATTATAACTACGGTCCTTGCAGGTATAATTGCGGCTAAAAAAGAATTAATGGTTAATTCTGCAAGTCTTATGAGACCTAAATCCCCAAAGCCAGGCAAACGTGTCCTTCTTGAAAGAATAACCTTTATTTGGAAACGTCTCAGTTTTACAACTAAAGTTACTATCAGAAATCTTTTCCGAAAGAAAACAAGATTTTTCATGACGGTTTTTGGTATCGGAGGATGCACCGCACTTATTCTTGCTAGCTGCGGTCTATTTGCTTCAATAAACGGAATAATGAAGGCTCAATATGATGAAGGCGGAATAGCTAATTACGATATCCAGATTGTGTTTGCTGACAGTCAAACTGAAGATTCAGCAATAATGCAGACACTTTCTGATGACGCAAGAATAACAAGTCTGATGTTGTCTTCAATACAATCGGTAACCGGTGGCTCCGACAGAACGGAAAACACCGAAGATGTATATCTCTTTGTTCCAAAAAATGCATCTGAACTTGCATCTTACATCAAACTACAAAACAGAACAACGTCAGAATTGCTAGAACTTGATAATTCCGGTGCAATTATAACGGAACAATTTGCAAAAAATACAGATACCGAAATCGGTGACAGAATATGGATAGAGATAACTGACGGCGACAGAATCGATATTCCCGTTGCCGGTATTACAGAAAATTACACATTCAGCTATATTTACCTTTCAGAAGATCTCTACCAGTATTTATTCCAGAACGCTGTCTGCTATAACTATGCTATTGGTAATGTTGCTGATTCTATTCTTGAAGATACTCAAACTACTGATAACACTGCAACAAAAAAATCTGCACTTGCTACTGAACTTATGTCACATTCTGAAGTTAACGCAGTTGCGTATGTTACTGATACAATAGACACTCTTAACGAGGTTATTAATGTTTTGAGCATAATTATTATGATATTGATTATTGCTGCCGGAGCATTGGCGTTTATTGTTCTATATAATTTGAGCAATATTAATATTTCTGAACGCCAAAGAGAATTAGCGACAATAAAAGTCCTCGGCTTCCATGACAGAGAGGTTTCAGCGTACATTTACAGGGAAAATATCGTTTTAACTGTCTTGGGAATATTCTTTGGACTTGTGTTAGGTATCTTTATACATAAACTTCTAATCACATTCTGTGCAGTTGATACGGTTATGTATGTTCAGTCACTTGATTGGTATAACTATGTTATTGCTGTAATTCTTACCTCTCTGTTTGCTATTATAGTTAACTTGATTATGCATAGAAAAATGACAGATATTGATATGGTTACGTCATTAAAGGCAATAGAATAAAAAAACAGAGTCGGATTTTCCGGCTCTGTTTACTTTTATGCAAAAAAAATAGACCGCAATTAAGCGGTCTGCAGGTTAATAATTAACCGTCGTTTCTTGATCTGATTTCAGCAACAAGAGCCTTGATCTTAGCGATGATGCTGTTGATGAAGTCGATGAGCTTCTGGATCATATCTGCCATGAACTATCTCTCCTTATTATAAATTTAGAGACTTTATATCTCAAGTATATAATATCATAAATTTGGAATTTTTCAAGTGTTTTTTTAAATTTTAATAAAAACTACATTATTAATTAAATGTTTGGTAACAAATATTATATGTAATCACCCAAATGAACACAAAATGCATTGCTGCCAAGCAACTGTGCACTTGCAATGGAATATTGAGCGGTAATCAACGGCTTGAAATTATAATCACGTTCAAGTCTTCCTAACACATTTCCAATAAATTTACAGCCGTATCCGTAAGAAACAGCATACCGCCCTCCAGACCGTTTGATAGCATTTCCTGCGTATTTAGTAAACTTATCTATTCTGACTTCTTCTATAGATTCCGATATATCAAGAGAAAATACTCTTGTAGAAGTTATTCTGAATGCTCTTAAGTCAGAAAAATCAGAAAATTCATTACATCCATCTGTTAAAAGATATGTTACAGAGCTTTTTGCGAAATTATTTGCGTAATCCTCAAACATTTTCGGAGACACAGCCGCACGAGCATACATTTTTGCTAAAGTATTTGTCATAATAACTGGTGCTATTCCCACTCCCCTACTGTTTACAACTTGAACATCAAAAAAATCATCTGCGTTATTTCTTAATTCATTACGTCGAAAATTATTAGCTGCATGAACAGCGTTTTTATAATATGGGGTCCATTTGCCATTAGGGCAGATAACAAGAAGGCGTCTGTATCCATGCTGTGCAGTTTTCTCAAAAATGTGCTGAAATACTCCAGGTGGAATATCAGCAGATGTGCATTGTGTGAAGTCATTTTTCATTCGAATAAAATCTCGACTACAAGTATTCATATTATCAAGATATGATAAACCGTTACATTGATAAAATGAGGACAATGAGGCGATATCAAGCATTCGCATATGTTTACGCTGCAAAATTTCCTCATGTTCATCGTCATAAACAGTAAGAAACCTCACAAGCCCCATATTTAATCACCTACCAAGTAAAATCTCTGAGCTTCCCTTTAGCTGTCAATGATGGAAAGTTCCACTGTCTAAGTACTTCATAAACACCTATCGCTACTGAATTGGATAAGTTTAAACTTCGAGCATCATTGATCATTGGTATTCTGACTGTTGTGTCATGATTTCTGTAAAGCAATTCTTCAGGTAACCCCTTTGTTTCTTTACCGAAAACAAGATATGAATTATCAGGATATTCCACATCGGAATAAACTTTGTCAGCTTTTGTGGAGAAATAATAAAAATTTCCGTTTTTGTTTCTGTCAAAAAAATCATCAATGTTTTTATAATATGTAATATCCAATAGATACCAATAATCAAGTCCTGCACGCTTCAGTTTTTTGTCATCAATTATAAAGCCCATAGGTTCAACAATGTGAAGCCTTGTGCCTGTAGCAGCACAAGTTCTTGCAATATTACCGGTATTCTGCGGTATCTCCGGTTCAACGAGAACTATATTAAGCGTAGACATTTAAATCAACCCCAAGTTTTTTATATAATCAGGCAAACATTTCTCAAAACAAAGACCAAATCTTGAATCTCCGCCAAGTTCAACAGTTTTTCTTATGGAAGATACTGTAAAATCTATGGCAATATCACATGATTTGTTAATATTAAAACCATTAAGAATTGCACCAAGTAAGGAGCTTGCAAATAAATCGCCGGTAGAATGAAACATTCCATCAATTTTAGGTCTTAATGAGTATGATATGCTGTCACTTTGCTTGTCGTAAGCTGCAGCTCCTGTTCCCTGCCCTTCAAATTCAACACCGGTTAGAACAATATTTGGCACTTTTAAATCTTCTGCCAGAGAAAAAATCAGATTTTCGACATAATGCACTGTATATGGCGGTTTTAAATACTCAAGTCCTAATAACATTGTAGCCTCCGTAAAATTAGGAACAATAATATCAGCATTTTTACAAAGGGTTTTCATTTGCTGCACAAATGACTCGTCAAATGTATTATAAAGTGATCCGTTATCAGCCATCGCAGGATCACAGAGAAAAATCGAATCTGTTTTATTCTTAAAACGTTCAATAAATTCAAGAACAATATTAACTTGCTCAATTGATCCGAGGAAGCCGCTGTAAACAGCATCAAATTTTACTCCGATACTTTCCCAATGGGACATAATTGGCTTCAAATCTGCCGTCAGATCACGATACGTGTAATTATTTAGACCGCCTGTCTGCGTTGACAAAACAGCCGTAGGCAATACACCTACGGAAACGCCGGAAGCAGACAGAACAGGTAACGCCGCAGTTAATGAGCATTTTCCTAAGCCTGATATATCGTGAATTGCTGCTACAGTCTTTTGACAAAACATTTTTATCACCGTGGACATAATAACACATATTTAATCTCATTGCAATTAAAAAAACGATATTTTTTAAAAATAATACTTGACTTTTCTATTCAATAGTGGTAGTATATCTAAGTGCTAAAGAAATGCGCCGGTAGCTCAGTTGGATAGAGTGACTGGCTACGAACCAGTAGGTCAGGGGTTCGAGTCCCTTCCGGCGCGCCAGCATAATGAAGTCTTAAAACTGCTTTTATTTGTAGTTTTGAGACTTTTTTTATTTAATTTGCTATCTCTAACATCAATGGAATATTCCCATGTATATTGTCAACACCGCCCTGTTTAAAAATGATGTACTCAGGGTCAGCCACACCCATTACACGAAGTTCAGCTTCAAGAGCATGAAGCTTCTTTGTGTTTTCCGCATCCTTTTTAAGCTGTGCGATGGTGTTTTCGTGGTCTCTGATGGTGTTCTGCAGTGCCTCGTTGTCACCGTTCTGCTGTTTAAGAGTATTCACGGTATTTTCAAGAGTCTTTTTTGTTTCGTTCAGAGTGTTGAAATCTGTTCTTGAAACAAACTGCTTGCCTATTTCATCAGATACCTTTTTATCAATATCCTCCGTATAGGTATCACCTAAAATCGTCTTTAACCATTCCAACATTTTTGTGTTTCTCCTTTCGTTGTCCTTTTTAGTCCGGCAAGTCCCGGTATTACGAAGAACGCATTTATTGTCCGCCCGTCCAGGCGGTAATTTTTGATATGAAAAAAGCACCCTCGGAAGGATGCTTGAATCATTTATTTGAAAATTTCGGGATTATCTGTTATAACCTGATACAATCCCTTTGTGAACTGTTCAACAAATCTTTCTTCATCATTGCCGACTTCATTACAATACACAGCAACGATTGCATGACAGATTTCATGAAGAAAAACCGTATTCTGATATGCTGTTGTACCTGAAGTTACTACCTTTATCAGTTGTTCAGCAAAATTATGTTCACCGTCACAAACGGTAGTACAATTTGCAGACGGAAACGTTGCATCAGGTCTTTGAACATCGTACACATATCCGCCGATTTTAACTTTTTCGGTTATATTCAAACTTTCACCTCCCGAAATCGGGTATAAAAATACCGCCCTAACACATAGGACGGTTATCAGTTTTGATTATAAATTTGGTCATAGATTTGTTGGATTTTAATTCCAATCTCATCGGGTTCATTTGGTTCTGTTTTATTGTTCATTATATTGTCAACAATAGCATCATCAATTGCAGACAACAATTCCCCCAAATCGTCAGCATCAATCAATTCGTCTATATTTGTAACATATTTTTTCAAAAATTGCTTTTGTTCACTTGTTATATCAATCATTATCTTACCTTCTTCCATGGATTGACCTGAATTAAAACACCCGTATCGGGATTAACTGATATTTCCACATCGTTATATCTGAACTTCTGACTTCGTCCGTTTGCACTTTCTCGAACAGGAAATACCGTTGCATTATCATTTGTTAAAACATCCAAGGACCTGTCAACACTTACACCGCTTCTTCTTTGTTCAACTGACCCTATTGTTCTTGCAATGAAGTGCTTTGATTTTTCTGCAATTTGTATGCCATTCGATGTTGTTATCCCCATAAGTTTTGAATCAATCTCATTACTTATATTTTTGTACAGTTCAAAATCGGCAAGAGGTGTTAATTCTCCTGTTTTTATTGAATTTGCATATCCTTTAAACATCGAATATAAATTATCATCATATTTAATATTCTGAAACTCTTTAAAGGATTTCGGTGCATTGTTACCGAGAATCTGTTTATACTTATCATACAGCTTCAAATCAGCACTTTTATTATACTCCATTTTCCGTGATTTGTCAACGGAGCCATTACTATATTTATCATCCTGCATCTGCTTCCACTGTTCATAGGTGGTATCAGCAGGAACATAGAATGTATTACCCTCAAGGTCTCTTGCAATTCTCTCTCCGTATTCTTCCATATCGTCAAAGTACGGAACCGTTGTACCTCTGCATCTGGGATGAAAAGGCGGAACAGTAACTCCGATTCAACTAAGCAAAAAAATATTGCCTTAACACAAATAACTAATTATAAGAAATTGTAAATATTCCCAACTTTATATCTATCCATCAATTTTATAAATAGAGTTGAAATTTCAACTCCATGAGTCAACATTGTAGAAAATAAAAAAAATAGGTGATACCGCATCTGATTTAATATTAAAAGCATCACGAAAACGGTGACGCATGGAAAAATTGCCTGTCTTTCTTTGATACCGAAACAAAAAACTCCCGAATTACATACATTCGAGAGTTCTTTGGTGCCGGTGACCGGACTTGAACCGGTACGATGTTACCACCGAGGGATTTTAAGTCCCTTGCGTCTGCCTATTCCGCCACACCGGCTTATGCGACGAGAAATATTATAAAACATCCAACAAAAAAAGTCAAGAGAAAAATTAAATTTACCTTATGATTGCTGAAAAGAGTATTATTCTGTACATTTAGATTAGTTTTAGTGAACAATATATCAAATAACTATTATATTTTAATTGTTATTTTAGATATTTTTATTTAAATTAAATATTTTTTTTGTGCAAAATATAACAAAGTTCCTTTTTCCTATTGCAAATTCGTCAAATTTAGGTACAATATAGATAAGATTATTTTGGAGGTTTAAGAAATGCCAAATTTAACCGAAGAACTTACTAGAGTACCTGTTGGACAGCTTGGAATTATTGCACTGCCGGGATGTGAAGAGCTTGCAAAGAAGGTTGACAACTATATTGTTGACTGGAGAAGAGAGCAAGAAAGTGAACACAAATCAACAATCGCATTCTATGGCTATCAGAAAGATTCATATTTAATGGATGTCAGTTTTCCTCGTTTCGGCACAGGTGAAGGCAAAGCTGTTATTCATGAATCAGTAAGAGGCGCTGATATTTATATCATTGTTGATGTGTTTAATTACGGCATTACACATAATTGCTACGGTATGGATGTTCCAATGTCTCCCGATGAACATTTTGCTAATCTTAAGCGTGCAATCGCTGCTTGTGCAGGTAAGGCAGAAAGACTCACAGTTATTATGCCTATGCTTTATGAAGGAAGACAGCATAAAAGAAGTAATCGTGAATCACTTGACTGTGCATTGGCATTGCAGGAGCTTTGTAATCTTATGGGGGTTGATAACATCATCACATTTGATGCTCATGATCCCAGAGTACAGAATGCTATTCCTCTCAAAGGTTTTGAGAATGTTCAAACAACATATCAAATGATAAAAGCCCTTGTAAGAAATGTCAAAGATTTTAAAATAGATAATGAACACCTTATGATTATTTCACCCGACGAAGGCGGTATTCAAAGATGTATTTATTACTCTACAGTTCTCGGTGTTGATTTAGGTATGTTCTATAAGAGAAGGGACTACTCTGTAATCGTTAACGGCAGGAACCCCATTATAGCACATGAATTTCTCGGCGACAATGTTGAAGGTAAGGATGTCGTTATTGTTGATGACATGATTTCGTCCGGTGACTCTATGATAGAAGTTGCAACAAAGCTTAAGGAGCTTAAGGCAAAGAGAATTTTTATGTGTTCTGCATTTGGTCTTTTCTGCAACGGTCTTGAAGCATTTGATAAAGCATATAAAGACGGACTTATTGATGGCGTGTTTACCACAAACCTTGTATATCGTTCTCCTGAGCTTCTCAGTCGTGAATGGTACTACACAGTTGATATGTCTAAATATATTGCACTTCTCGTTGATAGCCTCAATATTGACAAGTCAATCAGTCCCCTTCTTAATCCCGGAGAGAGAATTGAAGCATTTCTTAAGAGAAACGGTTACAATATTCATTCTGCAAAGTAATATAATCAATTTAGGGGTGATCGTGTGATAGGAACAAAAAAATCATACACCTACAAATCATCGTCAGGACTTTGCGATATTTGTGCTTTTGGATACTTCCCCGCTGAATATGTCAATCTCAGAGGTGCCGTTCAGATTGCACATGGAATGGCAGAACACCATGAGCGCTATGAAGATTTTATATCATACCTAAACGACAACGGTATAGCAGTATTTATAAATGACCATTTAGGTCATGGCGAATCTGTTGCAAATGATTCACAATTAGGATTTTTCGGCGAAAAAGACGGATACATAAATCTTGTTGAAGATGCAAGAATACTAACCGAAATTGCGAAAAGTGAGATACATGAAGTTCCATTCATTTTTTTCGGTCACAGTATGGGCTCATTTATCGCAAGACTATATACCGAATGTTATGGCAATGATATTGACGGTGTTATTTATTGCGGAACGGCAGGGCAAAATCCTCTTGCTGCTGTCGGTTTAACAGTAGTAAACACAATAATCAAAATCAAAGGCTCACATCATCGCTCACCATTAATAGATAAACTTGCATTTGGTACTTATAACAGCAAAATCAAACCGGCAAGAACATCTTTCGATTGGCTTACAACAGATGATACTATTGTTGATAAATACATAGCTGATAATTATTGTGGATTCTTGTTTACCGCCTGCGGATACAAGGATTTGATGCAGATGATTGTAAAAGTCAATGAAGATAACTGGTTTGATTCAGTTCCTGCTAATTTACCTATTTTTCTTATCGCCGGAGAGTCTGATCCTGTAGGTAATTACGGAAAAGGTGTTACTGAAGTTTATCAGAAGCTTGTTGATACAAATCACACAGATGTTACGATAAAGCTGTTCAGTAATGACAGACATGAGATTCTTAATGAAAAAGATAAAGCTGATGTATACAGAAGTGTTTTATCTTGGATAAATACAATTATAAATTAAAAAGTAATGCTCCTGTTATCCGGGAGCATTTTTTGCTAAAAATCAAACTTATCTGATTCTTTCAAATCGAGTAAGGTAATTATATTCTCAAAATTATCTTTAGCTTGATTCAATGCTTGATTCCTGTGAGAATCACTACCTAAATAAAATTTACATCCGCAGTCCTTCGCTATGTAATAAGGTCGCAATATTATCGGTTTTGTTTCTTGTGACAAAGACAGCGATTTTATGTTAAGTTCAATCCCAACACCTTTTTCTGCACAATTATTAAATAAATCATATAAAATTTCATCCGAAATTGTACGGATAACTTCCGGTGTTCTGTCACCAAATATATGCCCACAAGTAAGATGAGCAATGCCTACTTTATGCCATGGTAATTGATTATCAAGCAGAGCACGAAAGCGATTTATCCAATACTGAGCACCTTCAACAGGTGTTGTAATTTTATTTTTTACTGTATGCCCGACCAAATGCAGATGTGTCGTTGGTATAACCACAAAGTCAAATGAGTCAAATCGTTCTCTGCCTATACCTAAAGTAAAATTGTAGTCCATGTCAGTTTCAACACCAAAACAAAAATGAACATCAGAATCAGCAGGCAATGGCAACACA
Source organism: uncultured Eubacteriales bacterium (assembly GCA_964454355.1). GTDB lineage: Bacteria > Bacillota > Clostridia > Oscillospirales > Acutalibacteraceae > UBA1081. The sequence continues at coordinate 15,523 of CAYVTA010000040.1, forward strand.
GATGCAACAGATTTATATTGCTGTGTTTCATGCCATTTGGCAACACTTTCTACAGCTTCATCCCAAAAATGATTTGTAAGACATATTTTTTTATAGTTATTTTTCTTTGCATACTCAAGGATAGCATTCGGTGTCTGGTTGGGATCATGGCAGCAAGCGGAAACAGTTGAGTGAATATGAAAATCATGATCTGCAATATAACGCATGAAACAATCGCCTCTGTTTAACAAAGTTTGTTATTTAAAAATTATAACATAAATTTTCTCCCTTGACAAGCATCAAGGGAGATTATCTTTAAAGTGTCTGCTGAATGTTACTAAACTTTGTATATGCATCAGAAACTTTTTGCTGTTCTGCAGATGCAGGACAGTACCAACCTCTGGTTTTCATTTGATCAAAAACACACTGCTGAATATTATGCTCATCTCTGAGAATATTGAGAAAATCTGTTCTAAGCTGCTGATTAACACATTCATTTGAAAATGTGTTATAACTGTCTGTAATCATTTTCTGTGATGAAAGAATATCATCCATAATTTCTTTATCTGTCATAGGATTCTGATTCATTTTCGTATTCTCCTTAATTACCTAAATATGACATTATAGTATCAAAATGAGTCTTGTGCTGAGCTGCAAGGTTTTCACACGTAGTTTTGAGCTGTGCATCCTGGCACATTGATGCATAATTTTTGTACTTTTTAATAAGAAGCTGTTCATAATTGAGCTGATCCTCAATAGCTGACAGTTCTTTGGCTGTAATGTTCTGCATTAATAACACCTCTTTTTTTTATTATCGGTAATATTATCCCATATTTTTTGTGGTTTATACGCAAAAAAAAGAAAAAACGGCACTGAAATTAAATCAGTGCCGAAAAAAAACTTAAAATTTATTATTTAAGGTTAGCCTTGAGTGTTTCAAGCTCAGCCTTGAGTGTTGCGGGGATTTTGTCACCAAACTTAGCATAGAACTCTTCAATTCCCTTTGTTTCTTCTGTCCAAAGAGCATTATCAACTTCAAGAATTGACTGAAGACTTTCTCTGCTTACCTCATCCTCAATGCCATCAATGTTGATATCATCAGCATAAGGTACATAGCCGATGGCAGTTTCCTTTGCATCAACCTTGCCGTCACATCTGTTGAGAATCCACTCAAGAACACGAAGGTTGTCACCGAAACCGGGCCACATGAAGTTGCCATCGTCATCCTTACGGAACCAGTTAACATTGAAGAACTTGGGAGCCTTATCCTCATCAAGAGTTGCACCAATATCAATCCAATGCTGCCAATAATCAGCCATGTTGTAACCGCAGAAAGGAAGCATAGCCATAGGATCACGACGAACAACACCTACAGCACCTGCTGCTGCTGCAGTTGTCTCGGAAGCCATGATAGAACCAACAAATACACCGTTGTTCCAGCTCTTTGCCTGGTAAACAAGAGGAGCAAGCTTTGCTCTTCTTCCACCAAATACAAATGCGGA